>NZ_JAACFW010000006.1:0-212044 GCF_029237245.1 Aeromonas sp. 5HA1 | reverse complement strand
ACTACTTCTGCTCGGTAGTACGCGGTGATAAAGGCAGTACAATTCGGACGCGGGGTGGAGCAGCTCGGTAGCTCGTCGGGCTCATAACCCGAAGGTCGTCAGTTCAAATCTGGCCCCCGCAACCAACTATTTGTGCTCATGGCGAGGCTGATGCCAAGCGGTGAACGTAAAGACAGCGAACTACTTCTGCTCGGTAGTACGCGGTGATAAAGGCAGTACAATTCGGACGCGGGGTGGAGCAGCTCGGTAGCTCGTCGGGCTCATAACCCGAAGGTCGTCAGTTCAAATCTGGCCCCCGCAACCAACCTTCCGTTATTTCCCTCTTTCTGTATTACCCCCTCCTTATAGTTCCCTGTGTGTCCAGCCGTTCGTCACATCAGTGCATCATGACGCTTGATATTGATTTTCAAGTGTAAATCTGGTCGTCTTCGCGTTTTGTTGGGTATCATCAGTGATATCTCTTCATGGATGAGGGCCTTGCCCAATGATGCAAAATTTCACTTATCTCCCCCCTCAAATCGATATTCATGATGCCACCCTGAGTCAGGCCATGACCAACGGGCTCTCGGCCAACTTGTTGCTGATCGCGGAAGAGTTGCGTGATCCTGTCCTTGCCATGCCCGAATTCGCCCCCGTGGCGACCCAGATAGCGCTGGGCCAGAAGGCTCCCTACAGCCTGGTGCAGCATAACAGCCTGCAACTGGTGGTCTTCATGGGCAGCCATCCTGTACGTGATCACGCCCTCTACAAGCAGGCCAGATCCTGGGTAGTCCCCTTGGCGGGCCTCAAGATCGAGCGGATGGGGGTGCACCTTGAAGGGTTTGACGAAGGGGACAGGGCGCTGCTGGCCGAGCTGGCACTGGCTTGTCTGCTGGCGGCAAACGTACCCATGCCCAGTCACAAGCACTGTGTCGAGGACGAGTGGCGCTATCAGCAGATTGCGGTGTCACCGCGCTGTGTGCTGGATCTGGCGCGGATCTACGCCGAAGCCGAAGGTAACGGCATGGCTCGGCATCTGGCGGTGTCGCCAGCCTCCGATCTCACCGCGCGCAGCTATCGGGAGTGGGTACGCCAGTTGGCTCAGGTCGAAGGGTGGCAGTGGTTCGAGTACGATCAGGCCCAGCTGGCCGAGCGTGGCGCTGGCGCCTTCATCGCAGTGGCGAGAGGTTCTGAAGACAACCAGGCCGCCATGGTCAAGCTCAGCTACTGCCCGCCCAATCCGGTGCGCCGGGTGGCACTGGTGGGCAAGGGGATCTGCCACGACTCGGGTGGCTACAACCTCAAGGTCGCCGGCAGCATGTATGGCATGCACCTGGACATGGGCGGCAGTGCCGTGGCGCTGGGTGCTCTCTATGCGATCAGCCGGGCCAGTCTGCCCTATGAGGTGCACTGCTGGCTTGCCATCGCAGAGAACCACATAGGCCCGCTGGCTTACCGGCCGGGGGAGGTGGTAACCGCGCTCAACGGCACCACCATAGAGGTGGTGGATACCGATGCCGAAGGGCGCATGGTGCTGGCGGATACCCTCTGCATGGCGGTACAGGACAATCCGGATCTGCTGATCGATTACGCCACTCTGACCGGTGCCTGCAAACGGGCGCTGGGCAGCCGCTACAGCGGTGCCTTTACCAACCGGCCCCAGTGGCTCTGTGACTTGATAAGTCTTGGCCAGCGCAGCGGCGAGCGGATCTGGCCCTTCCCGCTTGATGAAGACTACGACGACAACCTCGATAGCGAGTGGGCCGATCTGCTACAGTGTGCGCCGGGCACGTCGCCGGATCACATCGATGCCGCCCGTTTTCTCAACCGCTTTGTGCCCCAGCAGACCCCCTGGTTGCACCTCGATTTGAGCGGTTTTCGCAGCAAGGGGGGCAATGGCGTGGTCAGCAGCGAAGTGACCGGATTCGGGATCAGGTTGACGCTGGACTTGCTGGGCAGCCCGTTGGGCCGCCGCCATGAACTCGATGAACAAGAAAATTAAGGAATAACGTGAAAGTACCAAGTTATGACTGGGTGTTGTTCGATCTGGACGAAACACTGCTCGATTTCCCGGTCGCCCAGGCCCTGGAGCAGACCCTGCAGATCTACGGTGTGGCGCCCACTCCCCCCAAGATGGCGGAGTATCACGCGCTCAACCACCGGCTGTGGCAACAGTACAATTCGGGCGAAATTGATGCAGCGCACCTGCAGCAGACCCGTTTCTCCCTGTTCGCCGAGCAGGTGGACGTGGCGCCCATGGCGATGAACGACACCTTCTTGCAGCAGATCATTGCCCTGAGCGTGCCCCTTGAAGGGGTCGTCGAGACACTGGAAGCCCTCAAGGGCCAGGTTAGGATGGGGATCATTACCAACGGCTTCAGCCTGCCGCAGCGTGGCCGCCTCAGCAAACTGGGTTGGAGCGAGTGGTTCGAGCCGCTGGTCATTTCTGACGAAGTGCAGGTGACCAAGCCGGCCGCCGCCATTTTCCAGCATACCCTTGCCTTGATGGGGCAGCCGAGCCCCGCGCGGGTGTTGATGGTGGGGGACAACCCCAAGACCGACATCGCCGGTGCGGCGGCCCAGGGGCTGGCCACCTGCTGGTACAATCCGGCCCGTCACGACACCGAGTGCGAGGCGACCCACGAGATCCACCACTTCGCCCATCTCTCCACCATAGTGCTGGGGCAGTAAGCACCAGGGCAGCAAGCGGATCGCCAGACACACAAAAGGCAGCCATCAAGGCTGCCTTTTGTGATATTGAGGGGGTCAGGTACCGAGGCGGCTGAGCAGCCAGGATTCGAGCAGGGCTACCCCGTGTTCCAGCACGGCTTCGTCGAAGTCGAACTCCGGATGGTGGTGAGGCGCGGCCAGATTGGCCCCCAGGATCAGGTAGGCGGCTTCGCCACCGTTACGCTGCACCCGCTCGATGAGAAAGCCCGCATCCTCGCTGGCGCCAAAGCGGCGGGTGTGGATGGTCTCAAGTTTGAGCGCCTGAGCAAGCGGCACTATCTCTTCGAGCAGGGCCGGGCTGTTCTCGATGCCGATGGCTTCCCCCTGCTTGCGAATGAGGTAGGTGGCTCCCTGCATCATGGCGGCCCCTTCCACTATCTGCTGCACCTGGCCGAACATGTAGTCGTTGAGCGCCGGGGTGGCACCACGGGTCTCTCCCTGCAGGCGGGCATGGCCCGGGATCACGTTGCGACCGCTGCCACCGCTGAGCTGGCCCACGTTGATGCGGGTCATGCCATCGCGATGTCGGGCAATGCCGAGCATGGCTGTGGTCGCCGTACAGGCTGCCGCCAGCGCGTTGCTGCCCGCGTTGGGCTCAAGACCCGCGTGGGCGGCGCGCCCCATAAACTCCACATCGAATTTGGTTGAGCAGAGAAACTCGGTGGGATTGACCACCAGTTCGCCACTGGCCGCATGAATGCCGATGTGCAGCGCCAGCAGGGCATCCACATCGTCGAGCTGACCACCGGCTGCCAGTGCCTTGCCACCACGGCACCCCTCTTCGGCGGGCTGGAAGAACAGCTTGATGCGGCCGCTGAGTCGCTCTGCCAGGGCTGCTATCCGCTCGGCCAGCACCAAACCGATGGCGGTGTGGCCGTCGTGGGCACAGGCGTGCATCCAACCGGCGTTGCGAGACTGCCACCCCTCCTGGCTGGGGGGATGCAGCTCATCCTGGCTTTCGTCCACTTCCACCGCATCGATATCGAAGCGAAAGGCCAGGGTCGGGCCGGGACGACCGCTGTCCCATACTCCCATCACACCCGTTATCTCTTCAATGCGCGCCAGCCAGTCGGGATGCGCCCCCTGACGCAGGGCGCGCTCCTTCTGGGCTTGTACGTCGACCTCCCGTCCCATGATGAGGTTGCTGGCCAGCAGCTTGTCCCCCAGCATGACTTCAAATCCGAGTTTTGATAGGTGGTGAGCAATGAGGGAGCTGGTTCGAAATTCACACCAGGCCGCTTCGGGCAGACGATGAAGATCACGACGCCAATGGCGAAGAGCATCTTGTGTCATGGTAATTCCTGCGTGACGAGTTCAGCGGATATTGTGACGGGCAGGGGAGCAAGAGTAAATCCCGCCGACAAAATGCAACAAGGGGAGCTATGAGGCTCCCCTTGTTGGTGATGGCGGTGACGTCCAGCTTGTTTAGTGTGCATCAACCCGTTCTAAATTCCGTTTCAGGCATCATCTCGAGTGAGGCAGTCAAAAAAGACAGAAAGCGGTGGAATAGTCAGCGCCAAAGCGATGGTTGTCATTCAGTAATACAGGATTCTGGATAATTAACCGGCTCAGAGCTGTGACAAGGACGGCAGAGAGACGGCAACCAGAGTGAAAAACACGGTAAAAACGGCAGTAACAACAAACTCTTTCATATTTTTTCTCCCTTGGCTGACTCTTGATGGGACCAAGATACCATAACTGTGCAGTAACACAACGGCAAAATGTAATTATGTGGCTTATTGTCGTGGTGGTTGGCGCTAAGCCTTATTTTTGTATTCTTGCGGGTGTTTTATCACCACTCTGTTCATTTCTATGGTGGTGGACTTGCTGATTTTCTATTTTTATATATAAATTCAAATAGTTATGTTCTTGTGTTGTGATGTTTGTGGTGGGTTTTATATGGAGCTTTTATTGGGTTGTACCAGTTTTATGAGCAAAAACGGCCTCCTGCTGCGCCTGAAAATGTCGCCACAAGCAGGGTTGGTGGTCTCAGCGGGAGATAGGGTGTTGATATCCAGTTTTTGGTTCAGTGAAAGTGCACAGGCCATGGGTGGCGTCACTTGCAGGAGATTGTCACTCTTCTTGTTTTTCAGTCAGAGGGATAAAAAGGATGAAAAAGGTGGGCTTTCACTGGGATAAAGAGCCGCCGGGGCCAGCGGGAAGGGATTTCACATTTTCCCGATGCCATGCACCTGTGGATGCGGGTTGAGTGACATTGCGGGTCGGTATTTTTGGCATTTGCAGGGGCCTATTGGCCGTTGATCAGTAACTCGCTGCACAGTCACTGCGCTGTCATCGGCTTCTTCTTCCGAGCGGTTTGTGGCGTTTTCACGACAGCTTGAGAGTGTGATGGGGGTGAATAGGAGGAAAGAGCCTGAAAAATATGGGCGAAGGGCGGGGCGAGTGGTGACACTGGTTGGCGTTGCAGGGGGACACTGAGGCACTTCCCAATCACCCAGTATGGGCACCGACAGCGGAAGGCTTGCTAACCCCTGGCTTCGCACAGCAAGTCAGCGGATCCTGGTGACGGTCTTGAGTGGCCGAGTGAGCCAATCAGTCTTGTGTGAGTGGTGCGAGCGAACGAGAAGAGTGAGATGAAGAGTAAAGCGGAGTGCCAGTAAAGCCGGGCATGCAATGCCGCTGTTTACTGCTGACGCTGCGGTAAACAAGGCGGATTAAAAAACCCTCCAGCGGAGGGTTTTGTCACAACAACCTGATGCAAGCCATGCGGCTTAGAACAGGGTGGTGGAGAGATCGTACAGCTCCTGATTGAACGGGCGCTTCAGGTTCTCGATGCAGTCGATGATGTCGTGGTGCACCATCTCGTTGCCCTGGATACCGACGCAGCGACCACCCTGGCCTGCCAGCAGCTGTTCGACGGCGAAGGCACCCATGCGGCTCGACATGATGCGATCGCGCGCAGTCGGCGAGCCACCACGCTGGATGTGACCCAGTATGGTGGCGCGGGTTTCGCGGCCAGTCATGGCTTCGATGTCCTTGGCCAACGCATTCACGTCGGTGACGTGTTCACAGATGGTGATGATGGCGTGACGTTTACCTTTTGCTTCGCCTTCCTTGATCTGCAGCAGCAGCTTCTCTTTGTCAAAGGCCACTTCCGGTACGATTACGTACTCGGCACCACCGGCAACGGCGGCAGACATGGCCAGATCGCCGCAGTGACGACCCATGATCTCGACCACTGAGATACGGTGGTGGGAGCTGCAGGTATCGCGCAGACGGTCAATGGCATCAACCACCACGTTCAGGGCGGTATCAAAGCCGATGGTGAAGTCGGTACCGGCGATGTCGTTGTCGATGGTGCCCGGCAGGCCGATGCAGGGGAAACCCTCTTCGGTCAGCTTCTTGGCACCCATGTAGGAGCCGTCACCGCCAATCACCACCAGGGCATCGATGCCGTGTTTTTTCAGGTTTTCGATCGCTTCGGCACGCACGGCCGGATCTTTGAAGGCGGGGAAACGGGCAGAACCCAGGAAGGTACCGCCACGGTTCACCACGTCGGAGACGCTGTGGCGCTCCAGCTTGACGATCCTGTCCTGATGCAGACCGAGGTAGCCATCATAGATGCCATAAACTTCCAGGCCATGATGCAGACCGGCGCGCACCACGGCGCGAATGGCTGCGTTCATACCCGGTGCGTCACCACCACTGGTCAAAACACCAATACGTTTGAGTTGTTTGGTCATGAGTGCCTCTGGATCTGAGTTGTCAAATACGAATGTTTGGAAATAGACAAGCCACTTTTACTATATCGGCTTTCGTATGGGATGCGGGGGCCGCCATAGGAAAAGCGATACAAGAGAGGGGACACACCCCTCTCTTTGTCAGTAATGCGAAATTACTTGGCAGCGCCAGCGATGATCTGGGAGAAGTCGTCCACTTTCAGGGACGCACCACCCACCAGGCCACCGTCGATGTCCGGCTGACCGAACAGGTCGGCAGCGGTTGCACCAGTGACGGAACCGCCGTACAGGATCTGTACTTTGGCAGCCACGGCGCCATCAAAACCGGCCAGGTACTGACGGATGTGAGCGTGAACGGATTGAGCGATTTCCGGGGTAGCAGTCTTGCCGGTACCGATAGCCCATACCGGCTCATAGGCAACCACGGCGTTGCTGAAGGAGGCGATGCCGCAACGGTCGATGACGGCTTTCAGCTGGGTCTCAACCACTGTCTTGGTCACGCCGGCTTCGAACTGCTCCAGGGTCTCACCGATGCACAATACGGGGATCAGGCCCGCTTTCTGGATGGCTTCATACTTGGCGGCTACCACGTCGTCGTTCTCTGCGTGCAGGGTACGGCGCTCGCTGTGACCGACGAGGGAGTAGGTGCAACCGAAGGCTTTGAGCATGGAGGGGGCGTTCTCGCCGGTGAAGGCGCCGGACTCGTGAACGTCGGCATTCTGGGCACCGTAGGCAATCTTGCTGCCTGCGGTCAGCTGCTCAACCAGACCCAAAAAGATAACCGGCGGGCAGACGGCGACTTGCACGGAAGGATGAGCGGCAGCAGCCGGGGTCAGTCCTTTGATCAGAGCTTCTACAGAAGCTTTGGTGCCGTTCAGTTTCCAGTTACCCATTACCAGGTGCTGTCTCATCTTGTAACTCTCCTAGGCATTTGATTGCGCGACATTATATGAATTGAACCGAGCCCAAGATAGCTGACCCGGCGGCAAATGACGTAATTTTTTTTCGCTTTCCTGATCCAAATCAGGAATGAAAGGCTCGATTGCTCAATCGTTAACCTGCCCTCGCAAACGGGCCCACCATACCCCAATCCATTCGTGAATGGCAGCCTCGGAATACATCAGATAACGCCCCTTTGGCAGGTAGCTGTAGAGGGGCTGGGCCACCTGACTCTGCTTGGCTGTGTAGTCGGTGGGGGCCGGCACAGCATCGAGTCCCTGCCCTTGATACAGCGCCATGGCCCGCGGCAGGTGGGTGGCCGAACTGACCAGCGCCACCCGCTTGCCCTTGAGATAACGGCTGATGCTGACGGCCTCGTCATGGGTGTCTTTGTTGTTTTCAAACAACGTCATTCGGGATCTCTCTATCCCCAGGCTGGCCGCCATGCGGGCATTGACCTCGGCGTTGGAGAGGGGATCCCCCGATACATAGCCGGAGAAGACCAGTGTGGCCTGGGGGTAAGCCTGGGCGAGGCGTACGCCTTCCAGGGTTCTTGCGAGGGCGATATTGTTCTGCCAGGCGCGCTCAGGGATCGCCGGATCGCTCACATGGCCGTTGCCCAGCACCACGATAGCCTCTATATCCGGGTGTTGGCTTATCTCGAACGGCGGGAAGGTCTGCTCCAGCCCTCTGGCCAGCTCATAGCTCACCGGCCGCGTCCCCATCAGAGCAACAATGACCAGGGAGCAGGTCGCCAGCAGCTTGCCGGTTTTCTGAAAGCGGGTGAACCAGAGCAGCAAAAGCGCCAGCAGCAATAAGGAGAGGGAAAAGGGCAGTGGCATCAGCAATTGACCCAGCCATTTCTTGATAACAAACAAGTTGGCGGCAAACAGGTTGAGCTCAAACACTGGGATGTCGTCCTTGAGTTTTCAGCAAATTCGGGATGTGACAGAATACCCCTCTTTTTTCGTCAGGCCCAATGCTGCGGCCAAAAGTTGAGTGAGTCTTGAAGCAAGATCAGAGTTTTGACGGGCGTGCCGACAAGTTTGCTCGCAACATTTATGACTCCACCAAGGGGCGTATTCGCACCACTGTGGTCTGGAGCGACATCGAAGCCTGCCTGGCTCGCCTTGGCAACCGGCCGCTGCGCATCCTGGATGCGGGGGGCGGATTTGGCTATTTTGCCCAGAAGCTGGCAGCCATGGGTCATCAGGTGGAGCTGTGCGATCTCTCCGCCGAAATGCTTGAACTTGCACGGGTCCAGATCGCTGAAATGGGGCTGGAAGACAGAATTCGTCTCATCCATTGCCCCATTCAGGATCTCAAGGCCCACGTGACCGGCACCTTTGATCTGGTGCTCTGTCACGCCGTGCTGGAGTGGCTCGCCGAGCCACGCCAGACCCTGCTCGGTCTGTTCCCTTTCGTCAATGCAGGGGGCATACTGTCGCTGCTTTTTTACAACCGTCATGGTCTGTTGTTTCAGAGTCTGGTGGTGGGCAATTTCGACTATGTGCGCCTTGGCCTGCGCAAGAAGCGCCAGACCGCCCTGACCCCCACCAATCCGCAGTTGCCTGAACAGGTCTACGACTGGATTGGGCGAGGGGGCCTCAAGATCATTGGCAAGACGGGGGTGCGGGTCATCCACGACTACATGCGCCACAAGCAGGATCAGGTCGAGAAGTTCGATGATCTGCTGGCCATGGAGCAGCAATATTGCCGCCAGGAGCCGTTTATCTCCCTGGGTCGCTATATCCATGTGATGGCGCAAAAGCCAGTCAGCTGATGGGTCGGAGAGTGGGTCGACTGGGGGATAATCCCTTCGGTGCTCTTTGCCGTCCCTGGGTCAATGCATCCATGTAATGGCGCAGAAACCGTCAAGCTGACAAGCAGTCTGTCTGGCAGCCTTGTAATAACAACGAGATGGTCAGTTTCATATGATGAGACCGTCCCACGGATAACAACGAGATGACAACGTCATGATGAGTACATCCCGTACCCTGCCCGAGCGTTCTGTGCCGGAGATAGTAGGGTGGGTCAGGCAGGAGGGGTTGGCGCTGAGCCTGCCTACCGACCGGCTGGCCTTTCTGATTGCAATCAAGACACTGTCCGAAGATGAATCGGACTTGTCGGAAGCGGCGCTGCACGATGCCTTTGGCTATGTCAGCAACGCTTTTGGCCAGATGGACGAGACCCTCACCGGTCGTGCCAACAACGCCATCAACGATCTCATTCGCCAGCAACTGCTGTCGCGCTTCAACACCGACATGGTGGCGGGGGAGAGTCTCTATCGCCTGTCGCGGCTGGGGATGGGGATCGTCGACTTCTTTATGGATCAGCGTCAGGTTGATTCCATCAAGCTCTCCATCCTGCTCGAACATCTGGCGGCCGAGCTCGACACCGCCCGCAAGGCGGCGCTCGAGACCAACACCCGTGAGCAGTGGGATGCCGAGGTACTGCCACGGCTCACCTTCTCGCTGGAAGAGACGCTCGGTCGTATCGACTTGACCCAGCGCGCCATGGATGAGCAGCAAAATCAGGTCAAGAGCGAGATAGCGGCCCTGCTGACCCAGAACTGGGTCGATGCCATTCACAGCTGTGAAAAGCTGCTGCACGAGACAGGCCAGACCCTGCGCGAGCTGCAAGATACCCTGGACGCTGCCGGTCACCGCCTGCAGGCGGGGCTGCTCAATATTCAGGAAGCAGCCCAGGGGCGCGACGATCTGTTTCACGTCGAGGAGCTGACCCATGCCCTGCAGGGACGGCTCGATGTGATCACCAGCTGGGGCCAGCAGTGCATCGAGCTCTGGTCCCGCTACGATCGCCACGTCCACAAATTTATCCGCAACGCCATCGACATGGACAAGAACCGCGCCTTCAGCCAGCGTCTGCGCGACTCCATTCGCAATTTCGAGCAGCACAACTGGCAGCTGCGCATCGCCGAGGAGCCCCGTCTGCTGGAGCTGCGGGATGAAACCATTGCCATCCACGACGAGGAGGTGACCGGCGAGGTTCCCCTCGAGATGGAGTACATGGAGATGGTGGACATCAATCAGGCGCTGGCGGAGCGCATAGAGCGCTACCTCGCCCGCTATCCCGAGCAGGGCCATCAGCTGGATGTGGCCGATGTGTTGCGGGAATACCTGCTGGATTACCCGGCTCACGCCCATTTCGATGTGGCGCGTCTTCTGATCGACCAGGCCGTGCGCCTGGGCCATGCCAGCGGTGAGCGCGAGCTGCACCGCCAACCCGCATGGAAACCCATTAACCAAGCTGGATCCAAGGTTCAGGCCTATGTCATTGATCAATACTGAGTTTCCCTTGCCGCTGCGGCTCGCAGAGGCGATTGCCAACCCCTTGTTTCCGCGCATCGACACCGCCTTGCGCTCCGGCCGTCACATCAGTGCCGACGATTTCGAACAGCACTCGGCGCTGGTGGAGTACCACAACGAGCTGGAGATCTTCTACGGCCGCTATCAGGTGGAGCTCATCAAGGCGCCGGAAGGCTTCTTCTACCTGCGCCCGCGCCCCAGCGCCGACATCGGCACGACCGTGCTCTCCGAGCTCGATATGCTGGTGGGCAAGGTGCTCTGCTACCTGTTCTTGAGCCCGGACCGCCTCGCCTCGGAAGGGGTGTTCGCCATGGGCGAGCTGCAAGAAGAGGTGTTGAGCCTGGCCGACGAGAAGCAGCTGCTGCGCATGGTCAACAGCCGCTCCGGCGGTACCGATCTCGACAAGAAGAAGCTCTTGGAGAAGATCCGCACCTCCATGCGCCGATTGCGTCGCCTTGGCATGATCACAGCCCTTGGCAACAGCGACAAATTTCGGGTCAACGAATCCGTGTTCCGCTTTGCCGCCGACGTGCGCTCCGATGAAGATCCCCGCGCCGTCCAGCTGCGGATGATCCAGGAGGGGGAGGCTATCTTCCACGATGACGAGATGCCGAGCAGCGATTCGCTGTTTGAAGACATTGAAGCGGATCTTGATGAAGAGCAGCTTGAACTGGAGGTTGAAGATGACCTGCAGCGTTAAATACAAGGCCCTGATGGAGCCCTTTGCTTTGATGGAGAGTGTGTTGTGAGAGGCAAATTCAAATCCCTGACCATGGTCAACTGGAACGGCTTCTTCGCCCGCACCTTCGATCTCGACCAGCTGGTCACCACCCTCTCTGGCGGCAACGGGGCGGGCAAGTCCACTACAATGGCGGCCTTTATCGCGGCACTGATCCCTGATCAATCCCTGCTCCATTTCCGCAACACCACGGAAGCGGGCTCATCCAGTGCTTCCCGTGACAAGGGGCTCTACGGCAAGCTGCAGCGCGGCCACTGTTATTCGGTACTCGAGGTGATGAACAGCCGCGAACAGCGGATCTGGGTCGGCGTCCATCTGGAGCAGGTAGCCAACCGTGACAACAAGGTCAACATCACCCCGTTCGCGCTGGTAGATGTGCCCGAGCAACTGCAACCCACCGATCTGCTGCTGGAAAAGCTCGACGACGGTAAGGGCCGCGTCCGCGCCTTTACAGATCTGAAAGGGGCGGCCGCCGAGCTGGGGGCCATGAAGGTCGCCAAGTTCAATACGGTGACCGACTATCACAACTTCATGTTCGAGTTCGGTATCACGCCGAAGAAGTTGCGTGATCAGAAGGATCGCGGCAAGTTCTACCGCCTGATCGAAGCCTCCCTCTACGGCGGCATCTCTTCGTCCATCAGCCGTTCCTTGCGTGAATACCTGCTGCCGGAGAACTCCGGTGTGCGCAAGGCATTCCAGGACATGGAGGCGGCCATCTACGAGAACCGCCGCACCCTGGAAGCCATTAAAGAGACGCAAGGCCAGCGGGATCTGTTCAAGAACCTGATCACTGAGACCACCCACTATGTGGCGGCGGACTATGTGCGCAACGCCGCCGAGAAGAACCGCCTCTCCGAGCTGGCTCTGAAAGCCCGTCAGGAGCTGGCGGAGAAACGCCGCATTCTGGCCGAAGAGCGCCAGCGCGCCATCTATCTGGCCGACGAGGTGGATCAGCTCACCAACCGCGAGAAGCTGCTGACCGATGAGCTGGAATCTGCCGCCGAACACCTGGCCAAGGTGATGGCCGCCGTTGCTCTGCAAAAGAAGATAGAGATGTATCGCGCCGATCTGGCGGAGCTTGTCGACAAGCTCGAGCAGCAGCAGGCGATCGTGGAGGAGATCCACGGTCAGCTGCTGGAAGTGGAAGAGCGCAAGGAGCTGGCGCAGGCAGAGGTAGACAGCCTCAAGACCCAGCTGGCCGACTACCAGCAGGCACTGGACATTCAGCAGACCCGCGCCATCCAGTACCGTCAGGCGGTGCAGGCGCTGGAAAATGCCCGCGCGCAGTGTGAACTGCCGGGGCTGACCGCTGAACAGGCGAGCGACACCCTGCACCAGTTCCGCACCGCCGAGCAGAGCCTCACCAGCCGGATGCTGGGGGCCGAGCAGCAGCTGGCACTGGCCAAGGCGGCGGTGGCCGAGCATCAGGCCGCGCTGACGCTGCTGTTGAATATTGCCCCCGAAACCGCCCGCGAGGCCGCCTGGCCTACGGCGCAGGCGCTGCTCAAGCGTCACATCGAAGACAAGGCTCGCATTGCCCAGGGGCAGGGGCTGCGCGCCGCGCTGGCTCGCCTCGAGAAAGAGAGCGAAAGCCAGCAGGCGCTGTTCCGTTTGCGTGACGAGTTGCAGCAGGCCTCTGGCCAGCTGATCGCCAGCCAAGACGAGCTGGAGATCTTCCTCGAAGCTCAGCGTACCCGTCAGGAGGAGCTCTCCGAGCAGCAGGCGGAAGTCAACCAGCGCCGTGCCAGCTTGGAGCATCAAGGTGCCCAGCTGGGCCGCGATATTGCGGAGCTCACCAAGCTGGCCCCGCGCTGGCTCAAATCCTTCGAGAAGCTCGAGCAGCTGCGGGAGCAGAGTGGCTTGGCCTTGGCCACTGCCGAAGAACTTTCTTCCGGCATGCAAACCGTGCTCGACAAGGAGCGCGAGTTCGAGCAGGAGAGCAATCGCATCGCGGCGCAGAAACAGGCGCTAGAGCTGCAAATTCGCAACCTGCAGCTGGGGGCTGGCGAGGCCGATCCGCGCCTTGCCCGCATCGCCGAGCAGGTGGGGGGCGTGCTGCTCTCCGATGTCTATGACGATATCTCCATCGACGATGCCCCTTACTACTCCGCACTGTACGGCCCGGCCCGCAGCGCCCTGGTAGTGCTCGACCTTGAGGGCGCCATCGAGCGGCTGAAAAAGCTGGAAGATTGCCCGGAAGATATCTATCTCATTCAGGGCAACCCCGACTCCTTTGACGAGGATCTGGTGGAAGCGGATGAGCTGGGGGACGCCGTGCTGGTGCGCACCAGCAAGCGTCAGGTGCGCTTCTCCCGCTATCCCGAGCTGCCGCTGTTCGGCCGCGCCGCCCGGGAAAAACGCATCGAGCAGCTCGATCTCGAGCGCGAAGGCCTCATCGAGGGCTACGCCAAAGCTGCCTTCGAGCAGCAGAAGTATCACCGCCTCTACGGACACTTCCGTGACTTTATCGGCCAGCATCTGGATATCGCCTTCCGCCCCGACCCTGAAGCCGAAGTACAGGCCAAGCAGGCCGAGCTGCGCACCTTGCAGGGCGCCATAGCCGAGTGCGACAAGCAGCTGAGTGAGGCCAAAGCGGCCGCCGCCCAGCTGACCCGACATATCCAGCTGGTGCAGGGGATGCTGCCCTTTGCCCACCTGTTTGCGGAGGCCGACCTGGCCGCCCGTCTCGAGGCGGCTCACGCCGATGTGGAAGCGCTGAAACAGGCCGAAGCCTTTATCGCCAAACACGGCAAGGCGCTCGAGAAGCTCGAAATCCAGGTGCAGGTGCTGCGTCAGGATCCGCAGGATCTCGCTGCCCTGCAGGCTGCATATGATGAGGTGAGCGAGCTGTTGGCCGAGCAGAAGCGCCGTTGCTACGCCCTCGATCAGCTGGTAGCCCGCCTGCCGCACTTTGCCTATCAGGATGCGCAAGACCTGCTGGGCAAGGCCTCCGAGATGAGCGAGCGACTCAAAGAGAAGCTCAAGGCTGCCGAGCTGGCGGCCCGTACCGCCGGTGAACAGCACAAGCAGATTGCCCAGCGTCACACAGAAGCGTTGCAGCTGCGCACCGCGCTCGATTCCAGCGCCTCGGCCAAGCGCCAGACCCTGACCGAGTTCGAGCAGGAGCTGGCGGCCATGGGGCTGACCCTGTCGGAGGACATGGAAGAGAAGTCCCGCGCCCACAAGAAAGAGATCGAAGAGCTGCTTATCCGCACCCGTTCCCGTCGCACCAGTGCCGAGGCCCAGTTGCAGGTGACCAAGCGCGAGATTGAATCCCTTGGCGGTCGACTCAAGCTGGAGGGCAAAGATTACTTCACTGCTCGTAAATCACTGGTTAGCCACAAGGCGAGCTGGTCGCGGGTGGTGCGTCTGGCGCGGGAGACCGACGTCGAGAAGCGTCTGAACAAGCGCGAACTGGCTTACTTGGACAGCGACGAGCTGAGATCCATGTCTGACAAGGCCCTCGGCGCCCTGCGGGTAGCGGTGGCCCACGACGAGGCCCTGCGCGATGCGCTGCGTCTGTCGGAAGGCAACCGCAGCACCGAGCAGAAGGTCGCCTTCTACGTGCAGGTCTACCGTTACCTCAAAGATCGCATCCGTAACGACATCATCCGCTCCGATGATCCGGTTGAGGCCATCGAAGAGATGGAGATCGAGCTGGCGCGCCTCGCCGATGAGCTCAAACAGCGTGAGAACCACCTGTCGCTCTCCTCCCACGAGGTGGCGGCCAAGATCACCAACATCATCCGCCGCGAGCAGAACCGCATCCGGGTGCTCAACCAGGGCTTGCAGAACATCGCTTTCGGTCTGGTGCGCGGGGTGCGCCTCAACGTCAATATCCGCGAGGCCCACACTCGGTTGCTGACCGCGCTCGCCGATCAGACCGCTATGCACAACGATCTGTTCGCCGACAAGGAGCTCAGTTTCTCCGAGGCGATGGCCAAGCTGTTCCAGCGTCTCAACCCGCAAACCGAGCAGGGGGATCGCAGCTATCAGGTGATGGGCGATGTCTTGCTCGACTATCGCAACTATCTGGAGCTGGAGATAGAGGTACAGCGCGGCGCCGATGGCTGGCTGCGGGCCGAGAGCGGCGCCCTCTCCACCGGCGAGGCGATCGGTACCGGTCAGGCTATCCTCTTGATGGTGCTGATCAGCTGGGAGGAGGAATCCCGCCGTCTGCGCGGCAAGGATATTGCCCCTTGCCGCCTCTTGTTCCTCGATGAAGCGGCCCGTCTGGATGGCAAATCCATCGCCACCCTGTTCGAGCTGTGCGAGCGGCAGGATATGCAGTTGCTTATCGCGGCGCCCGAGAACATCAGTCCCGAGAAGGGCACCACCTACAAGCTCATCCGCAAGGTGCAGGGCAAGCACGAACACGTGCATGTAGTGGGGCTGCGCGGTTTTGGCTTTAGTGACGACAAGCTGATTGCCTGACCTGCGTCTGGTGCACATCCTGACAAGGGCTGACGGGTAAATACATGAACGGGAGGCTTGGCCTCCCGTTTTAGTTGCAAAATAGGACAAAGTAGCCGCGTTGCCCTCGGGGGTGGAACCGCGAGACAGTTTATGAACCTTTTACTGGCCATCCCGATCTGGCCGTTTTACGTGACGACAACAAGACCGGCCATACCGGCAAGGGGATCAAGGATAAAGCGCATGGCGGATATGAAGGGAAAGATGCAATACATACAAAAAGGGCTGTTGTTATCTCTTTGCCTGTTGCTGGCAGCCTGTAGCAGCCGATATGACGACAACCACGGCGGCAGCTGGCGCGGTTATACCGAAACCGGGCTCGCCTCTTATTACGCTGACCGCTACCACAATAAAAAGACAGCCAGCGGCGAGCCTTATCGCACTCACCTCAACACCGCTGCCCATATGACGTTACCCTTTGGCTCCCTGGTCAGGGTCACCAATATCGCCAACGGCAAGAGCGTCGTGGTCAAGGTCAATGACCGCGGTGCTTTTAAACGCGGGCGGATCATCGATCTCTCCAGGTCTGCCTTCAGCACCATTGGCAACACAAGATCCGGGCTTATCAAGGTCAAGGTCGAGGTGTTGTAGTGGGCAAGAGGCGCTGTGTTGGAAATGCATTGGTTGCAAGGCAGGTAGCGGCTTGGCTCATCAGTTGCAAAGCAGTTTCGCGGCCGATGCCGCCTGTCTTGAAATCCACCGATATCATCGAACGCCCAGATGACGACCTGGCCCCGATCTGCTTTGTATAAAGACGGTTCGCGCTATCAGACGCGGAATACATATCCGGTGGGAGAGTCATCATGCTGCCGAGCCCACCCTATTGGACATCATTCACTATGAGTCGCTTGGAATTCAAACCCTTCGGTGACGTGCGCGCAGATGATTTTCTGCCTCTGGTCAACGATGAGACAGTGAGAAAACATCTGATTGATCATCCCCCCTTCGATGCGGCCAGTGTGCGCGCCTGGATGGATGACAAGATACGGATAGACATGTTACCCGGTTGCCGCGTGCGGGCCCTTGTCATCGATGGTGCTCTGGTTGGCTGGTGCGGAATACAACCCGACGGCGAGGGAGTCGAGATTGCCATTGTCATCGCCAAAGCGGGTTGGGGGGCGGGGCTTGCCATCTTCAAGGAGATGATGGGGTGGGCGCGAAGCATGGGCCATCGGGAAGTGCTCTTTCATCTGCTGGACACCCGCCCCGTATACCGGGTCCTTGCCAGACGATCCACCAGAGTGAAAAAGACGACCCTCTCGGGGCGTGGCTTCACCACTTATTACCTCAGCGTAGAAAATGGTTTGCGAACTAATGGCGGACAACTGGCGCTTTGCCAGTGCCTGGAGTGCCGCCCGTTTATTTTGTCGTCCTGAAGAATTTTTTCCCCAGTGGCGCTGGCGCCAAACCCCTGCCTGCGTGCTGAACCAAGGGATGCCTGCCAGCAAGGGGCCATGCTTCTACCGGATCCTCCGTTGTTCATCCGACGGAACACTCTGTCCATCCTGGCCATCTATATCCATCAACCGGCCATGCATACACTGCTGCCATGTTGATGGATGAGCTTTCATGAACGTAAATGCAGAGATGTTGGCTCATCCTGATGTCTTGATGGTATGACAGTGGAGAGATATGGATGAAGATAACGCCAGACAAAAAAATAGTGTCGATTGCGGTGCTAAAAGCACGACCTGATATGAAGGAGCGCCTGCGCCATGAACTGCTCAAGCTGGTCGAGCCCACGCGCCACGAGCCGGGCAACCTGGATTATGTGCTGTTCGAATTGCGTGACGAACCGGACACCTTCTATATGCGTGAAGCTTTTGTCAGTCAGGCCGCCCTTGATGACCACTGCGCGACCGACTATTTTCAAGCCTTTGCCAAGCAGGCCGATGCATTGTTGGCAGAGCCCCTGCGGCTGATTTTTATGGAAGAGGTGAGCCACTCATAAACGTATTGGGCCAGCTGCTGGCCCAATTCCCCCTCATATGCCAAGTGCCCAGCCAGACATTTTCCCGCTATCCCTTGGTTTCAATGACCCATCTGCCTGCATTTTCACTACATCCGTTAGGGATGTTGCATTGCACAGGTTCCTCCTATTTCTGGCCAATAGCCTTTTCATCTGCTTGCTGGTCGGTAAGATATCCAAATGGGAATCAATTCTGGTTTGAGCCTTGTTATCGAGGCGAAAACAGCCATGGCTGGACATGTGCTCAATGACGCAGCCGGCCATCGATGTGGCTTGAGCAGGGAGTGAGATGGATATCGAGCTGGCAGACGTGCCAACGAGTGAGTTTGAAGGGGTTTTCACTGCCATCAAACAGGGTATCTATCCCTATGTTGAGTCGGTATTTGGCTGGGATGATGAGTTTCAGCGTGAGCGGCTAAGTCGCGTGTACCAGCCGCAATGGTTCTCATGGATCCTGCAGGGTGGTGAGCGTGTTGGTCTACTCTGCTGCAAGCCATACGACAATGCGCTGCACGTCCATCTGCTGATTATCTTTCCCCAGTATCAGGGTCGGCAGTTGGGTTCGGCCGTCATGGATCTGTTGCATCGCGAGGCAGAGCGTGAGGGGAAAAGCCGGGTGACCTTGTCCAGTTTTACAGGAAATCAGGGGGCAGTACGATTTTATGAGCGCCTCGGTTACAAAGTGGTGGAGAGTGACCAAGAGTTTGTCTCCTTGTCCCGGCCCTTGTTTCGTGAATATTGATGAGCAAATAATGGTTAATGGAGAGTGATGATGGCCATTCTGGATATTTTGACGGTACCCGACCCCAGGTTGAGAATAAAAGCCGAACGGGTTGAGGATATAACTGCCGTACAGGGGCTGATCGATGACATGCTGGCGACCCTGTATGCGACGGAAAATGGGATTGGCTTGGCAGCAACTCAAGTCGGGCGTAAAGAGGCGATCGTTATTATCGACTTGTCCGAAAGCAGGGATCAGCCGCTGATATTGATCAATCCGGAAGTGATAAGTGGTACTGACAAGGTATTCGGGCAGGAGGGATGTCTGTCCATCCCGGATTATTATGCTGATGTTGAGCGATATTCCTCGGTGGTTGTATCCGCATTGGATCGACATGGAAATCAACTCACTATGGAGAGCAGTGAGTTTTTGGCAATTGTGATGCAACATGAAATTGATCATCTTGATGGCAATCTGTTCATTGATTATCTTTCACCACTCAAGCAGCAGATGGCACTGAAGAAAGTGAAAAAATCTATCAAGTCTGCAAGCTAGTCCTCTCTGATGAGGATTTATTGATGGTTTATTTGTTGGGAGAGGGTGATGAATGAAACTGACACACTGTAATGCCATGAACACCCTCTCCATACACACAGTGCCATTTAACCGAACTGGCCGGCGCAATGGGGTGTTGGCCACTCTGTTGCTGGGGCTTTTATGGACAACATTCCCCGCATCAGCTGACGAAGAGCCGTTGCCTGCCGAGTATCGCCCCTTTGTACAGCGTTTTATCGATGCGGCCGAAGCCAAGGATCATCAGGTGCTTGTCAACCAGATGAAATATCCCTTCAAGCGGGAGTACCCCATGCCCGCTATCAAGAACCCGTCGGAGATGCTGACCCGTTTCGACGAGATGTTTGATGACGCCATTCTAAAGCGTATCGCCATATCCCAAGTCGGGCAGGATTGGCAGACCATGGGCTGGCGCGGCATCATGTTCGGCAGTGGCGAAGTCTGGATGGATTTCGATGGCAAGGTGATCGGTATCAATCATCAGACGGTGCAGGCCGCCAAGCTGAAAGCAGAACTGATCGCCAGCCAGAAGAGCGATCTTTATCCCGGTCTGCGGGATTATCAGAGTCCCAAGCTGATGTGGCAGACCGAAAAATTCACCATTCGCATCGACGATATGGGCGATGGTCACTATCGCTACGCCTCCTGGGCCAAGGGCAAGGCGCTCGGTGACAAGCCGGATCTGGTACTGAAAAATGGCACAGTCAGGGTTGAAGGGACAGGGGGTAACCACACCTACCAATTCAAGAGCGGCCCATACCGCAACGAGTGCGTAGTGACTGTGTTGGGTGAGCGGGGCGTGCCAACCGGTGTGCTGGTGGTCTATAAAAACGACGTCGAGATAATGAGCCAGCCGGTGATCAAGGTGTTGTGACGCCAATCCACATTCCCCGAGTGCTTAGATAGCGGCCACGAGCAGCTCTTTTGCTTTCTTGGATTGGCAGGTGGGCTGCTAGCCTTGCGGCACCCTCACACCTTTATCGAGATAGAGGCTGCTGAAGTGGGCGCTGTGGGTGACAAACATCACCTGATGGCGGCTGCCATCGGAGAGGATAATAAAGTCCCCCGCCTGGGCCGGGCTCTGCAGGCGGATCTCCTGCTCGGGGGCTGTCAACTTGTCGACCTCCTCCTTGAAGGTGAGGGTGTAAGAATACATAGGGTTCTCCACGGCAAAACCTATACAGACACGCATCTCAAGGCTAGTTGCCAGCACCCGGATCCGCGGCGCCCAAGCGACACCTGTCCGCCATTTAATTTAACGGGTAAGCTTGGCGGTGAATGGGGTCGTTGCTCAGGTTTGCAAGAGGCTCTGCCTTGGGGCTGTGTAAATGGTCAAGCATGGGTGCTGACCTTTCGGCATGAAACAGCCAGTATGACGTCGTCACTATGTAAACAAGCAGCATGAGAACAAGGAGTGATCATGAAGGAGCTAGCCTCCCCGTTGGAGCCCGAGTTGGTGCGTATCGCCGCCTTTTCTGATGGGCTGCAAGGGGGCAACCCTGCCGGTGTCTGGATTGGCGCCAGCTTGCCCGGCGCCCACGAGATGCAGCATATTGCCGCCGAAGTGGGATTTTCGGAAACCGCGTTCGCCGCGCCCATGTCAACGCCCTTGCTCCAAGACGCACAGGCAGTTGAGCCAACCGCCGAGCTGCGGGAATGGCGGGTACGGTATTTTTCTCCCGAGGCCGAGGTGCCATTCTGTGGCCATGCCACCATAGCCCTCGGCGTGGCACTGGTGCGGCGCTTTGGGGAAGGGGAGTATGGATTGCACCTCAATCAGGCGGTGATCAAGGTATCGGGCTGGCTGGATGGGGAAGGGCATTGGCAGGCCGCCCTGCAATCGCCGCCGACTCACAGCAAACCGGCCCCGGCCGAACTGGTGGACGCCGCACTGGATCTCTTCGGTTACACGCCCGCGGATCTGGATCCCCGTATTCCACCCGCGCTCATTCATGGCGGCGCCGATCATCTGGTACTGGCCCTGAACAGCCGTGCCGCCCTTGCGGCCATGGAGTATGAGCTGGAGCAGGGGCGCACCTTGATGCGAAGGGAAGGACTGGTGACCATACTGTTGGCCCATGCCGCCCGTGAGCAGCTGTTTCACACCCGTAATCCCTTTGCTTATGGCGGCGTCTATGAAGATCCAGCCACCGGCGCGGCGACGGCTGCCTTTGCCGGTTATCTGCGCGATATCCATTGGCCCCATGGCGGCATCATAGATCTCTTTCAGGGAGAGGATATGGGCATGGCGTCACACCTGCACGCCGAGATCCCGGCCGAACCCGGCAGCTCAATCAGGGTCTTCGGTCGTGCCCGCTTGATGTGACCGACACGCAATGAAAAATCCGCCAGCTGGCGGATTTTTCATTATGGGGGCCGGATGTCAGCTTATTGAGCAAGGGGAACTGCTTGTGCATTTTCCTCTGACTGACAGCCATCCCCTGCTTGTTGGGGAAGAGGCGTGAGCCAGTGCTGCAGCTGACGAGTTACCTGGGGGCTGCCGAGCAGGGCCATATGGCTGGTGCGATAGGCAATCCAGCAGTGGGATGACGGAAATGCCAGCTGGTGGCGGGCTTCCTTGTGCTGCCCAAGGGCACTGCGCAGGGGGACAAGGCCATCGCCAATCAATCTATCTGCCAACAGATTGCGCTTGGCTGCCGTCGTGGCGGCTATTGCAAAGCAGGCGACGCCTGCTGGCAGGGGCAAAGGCGGGCGCGGATCCCTTGACGCTGTATCGCGGGTATGGTCTTGGTCGTCGAGCAGGGTGCCGTGGCGCAGATCCTTGATACCCGCACTGCGCAGCCGTGCCAGTCTGACAAACGGCTCGGTGTAGGCGGTGGCAGGCAGCAGTTGTTCCAACCAGTGACCCGCGTGTTCAAGGGGGGCCCCATGATGGGGGGTCCCCAGAAACACCAGGTTTTTCAGGACGCCAGGCCAGCTCGCCGCGCTCTGACTGGCATAGTGACAGGCGCTGCGGATCACCAGACCGCCCATGCTGTAGGCCAGCACGCTTATCTCGCTGATGTAGCCGGGCCAGTGAGTCACCAGCTGCGCCAGCTGGCTCGCCAGTTCCCGCCCGTTTTGCGAAATCGGCAGCCCTGAGTTGTAGCGCAGATAGACGGGCACATAACCCAGGGTGCTGGCCAGTATCTCCCCATGGTTGAGCGTCTGCTCTTTGTCCTTCCCCTTGGTTTGGGTTTGCCACTGCAGATCATTCATGCACAGGCCATGCACCATCAGCAGCACCCGGCTTTGACCAGCAAGTTCAGGGGGCATGGCGTGCCAGTTCAGGGGCGCCCCCTGATAGCGCAGTGTCATGGGGGTAGCGAGGGCATTGTGGCTGGCGACCAGCTTGTCTCCCATCACGCCGTTGAGGGTGGCGAGCAGGGCGGCGCGTTTGGAAGTTTCGGGGATGGCTTCCTGAACGAGCGGCACCGGCACGCGGGCGAGCACGGCATTGATGCCACTGCCGAGCTGGTCGGCCACCCTGTGGATCCCCCGGTAGACAAAACCTGTGATGCCCCGGGTTTTCCCCTCACCCTTGCCCTTTATGCCCATGCCACCCAATACCGCCTGGTGGACAGCCTCCGTGATCTGTATGGCGGCGGGCAGGGCTTGTGTGAGCAATCTGGCCAGCTCGCGGATGTCCGACACATGCCAGGATGAAACCGGCGGCTTTTCTGTCGACTCGTTCATGGGGTGCCCTCGGGAATAGGTTGTCAACAAGGGACGCATCCCCACAGAGGCACGTGTCTGGCCAACACAGACCCATCCAGCTTGCCGTGTTTGCCTCGGGTTTGCCAGTTACTCTGTGGTCGGCTCTGGTCGTGCTGCCCCAAACAGGTGTGCGATACAGCGCCACTACCGTTGCTTATGACCATTGCTCATGCGCGAGACCGATCACGGTAATGGACGGTGAAATCACCTCTAATTATTCATATGATGCCGTAACAAGGAGCCGTGATGTCACTGTTTGATGAGAGCCGGGTACAGGATCTTTGTGCCCGCTTGTTGGACAAGCAAAACGAGAGGGGGTGTTCGTTCGATAGCAAGCATGGCCGGGAGTTGCTGGCCCTGTTGCAGGCGGTCGGCGGCGTCAAGCCGCTCGGGCGCAGCGCTCGCTATCTCCTGACTGACCCGGGGATTGACTATCTCACCAGGCAACTGGCGCAAGTGGCATCACAACGGCTGGACAAGCGTGACAGCGTGCAGGCACTCGGGTTGACGCTGCCGTCTCCCCTCAATCAGGCCAGTTTTCATGCCCTCTGGCACGGGGATAGCAAACACCCGCGCAGTGACACTGTTCCCGACCAGGTTCCCATCGAGATTACGCTGACGCAGGATGAGGTGATCCGCATGCGCACCTTGACCCCGCTGTCACTCATCGATCTGCGCGGCCAACCGCAGGACATTACGCCGCTGATGTCCCTTCTGGGGGAGCTGGCCTTGCCGGAGCGCTGTTTGTCCAGGCTGCAGGGCATAGCGTGGCAAGGGCGGCAGATAGTGACAGTGGAGAACAAGGGGGCTTTCGTGGATTACCCGCTGCAAGCCGGGGAGTTACTCATCTATGTGCCTGGCCGTAACACGTCTTTGGCAAGGCAACTGCTCCCGTTGCTGCCTTCGACCATTCCCTGGGCTCACTTTGGCGATCTGGATCAGCGGGGCCTGGATATTGCCGCCGAACTGGCCAATGCGGTCAACCGTCCCCTGGCACTCTGGTTGCCTTGCAATCTGATGGAGTACGTCCACCACTATGCTCGCCCTCTGACGCGTCGGCTGGAAGGCCAAAAGGGCAGCAGGGGAAAGACACCCTGGCGAGGCAGTCTTGCGATGGCTCAGCCGGACCAGCTGCTGGCCGCGGTATTTATGCATCTGATTGAAAGCCACTTGTGGCTGGAGCAAGAGGTATTGGTGACGTCCCCCTGCTGGCAGGCATGGCCAGCGGGTGCGGCACAGCAATGACGCGGAAATAAAAAAACCGCCAGATAACAATCAGGCGGTTTTTTTATCATGCCGACCCTTATTTCAGGGCTTTTTTCAGCTTCTTGATCTTGCCTTCGTGCTTGGCAATTTTCTCGAGGCGAGCGGCGATTTTCTTCTTGATATCTTTCTTGCTGGCTTTGGCCATCTGTGTTGCTCCTTTTGCAGTGGTGACACCCGAGGTGTCTGTGAGTCTGTCCATTGACGTCCCAGAGTGCCACAAGGTTGCCGTCTGGGCCAAGCTCTTGTTACATAAAAGTGTGAGTGTCAGCGGTAAAATAGGTCAATACTGCACGGTTTCTGTCGGTGTATTGCTATCGAGAAAGGCCCATTTTCGAGATGATTTCTGGCACGTTCCTCCACTCTCAGGAGTACAAACTGGCAGTGAATCCAGTGATCCAAGGTGATCTTGATGGCCGAATTTTTTGATCCGAACGCCTGCTGCCGGAGCCCGTTTTCCCACTTTCCCTGCTCTGGTATGGGGGCGCACGCTGACAATGGATGGAATTGTGACCATATTCTCCTTGGGCAAGGGCCAAATAATTGATCCAGCGCAAACTTGCCCCCTATTTATTACTTTGGTGGCATAGGACTCAGGCAACTGTTGGGTTCAAATAGCATTATCAGGAACGGGGAGATAACTCCGTCACGAAAGGGACACCCATTTCACTGGATGAAGGACACACAATGAGTCTGCTTGAACAAACCATCTGGACTGTATTGGGATACGGGGCCATGCCCTTTATCTTCCTGAGCGGGTTTGTAGCAGTGGCAGTGACCTGCTGCTTGCTGCTCAATGCCTTCGGGGTCAAGTCCGCCGAGAAGTGATCCGCTTCTTTCGTTCATACCGCCAAATGCCAGTCTTCGGACTGGCATTTGTTTTTCAAGGGTTTCCCCCTTGCCAGACGGCTCAACCCGCCATCTGGCAAGGTTGTACGAATGCCATGGGCCGGTTGCTGTTTTTTAACGCTTTTTCGGCAGTGAACCGCGGAATATCGGCCAAATGCATGGCCAAGGTGGTCGAACCTGGCGCGGATTTTGATTACACTGGCGCGCAGTTTTTCCACTCTGGATTGATCCGGTCCGGATTGACCACTTCAAGGTATCCAAGATTTTCTATGGCTCTCAAGGCAACCGTATTCAAGGCTCAACTCAGCCTGTCCGACATGGACCGCCACCAGTATCAGGACGTCTCCCTGACACTGGCCCGTCATCCTTCCGAGACCGATGAGCGCATGATGATCCGGCTGGCGGCCTTCGCCTGGCATGCCGCCGAGCGTCTGGAGTTCACCAAGGGTCTCTCTGCCGATGACGAACCCGAGCTGTGGCGTAAGAACTATTCCGATGAGATTGAGCTCTGGATTGAGCTGGGTCAGCCGGACGAGCGTCGCCTGAAAAAAGCATGCAACCGCTCCCGTCACGTCGTGCTCTATCTCTACGGTGGCCGTGGCACCAGCGTCTGGTGGAAGCAGAATCAGGGCAAGCTCAGCCAGCACGACAACCTTACAGTGATCGAGCTCTCCGACACCCAGACACTGCCGCTCACCGCCATGGTGGCACGCACCATGCACCTCACCTGCACCATCTCCGACGGTCAGCTCTGGGTCAGCAACGGCGAGCTGGAAGTGACGCTGGACCCCATGCTGCTGATGGGGCCACCCACCCGCGAATTGTAAACGGACTCGCCCATGTTCAGTGCGCTGCTCAATATCGTCATACCGGTGTTTGCCGTGGTGGGGCTCGGTGCCCTCTATGGTCGGTTGCGACCGGGCGGGGCCCTGGGTTACGTCAATCGGGCCAATATAGAGTTGTTCACACCGGCGCTGGTGTTTTCGGCGCTGGTCAAATATCCGCTGGCCTTGATGGCCCATCTGCCACTGATCGCGGCAGGGGTACTGGTGATCCTGTTGCCCGGACTCTTGCTCTCCCTGCTCAGGTTAAAGGAGATCAGCAGGCCGGCACTGATCCTGCCCGCCATGTTTCGAAACACAGGCAACCTCGGTATCCCTTTGATGGTGCTGGCCTTTGGCGAGCAGCAGCTCGGCGCCATCATCATATTGTTCGTGCTCTCCAACCTGCTCCACTTCTCGGTGGGCATGTTTATCCTCTCGGCCAACACCTCCCGCTGGCTCTGGCTGCGCAGCCCTGTGCTGTGGGCGGCCTTCGCCGGTTTGCTGGTGGCCAACTTGCAGATACCGTTGCCGGAATACCTGGTGACCAGCGCGACTCTGCTAGGGCAGATCTCGGTGCCGCTGATGCTGTTTGCCTTAGGTGTTCGGCTGATGGAGGGGGAGCTGGGCCACCTTGGCCTGGCGCTCAAATGCAACCTGCTTTACCTGCTGGCTGGTGGCTTGTCATTCGGGCTGGTGGTCTGGTTGTTGCCGCTGCAGGCGGAGTGGTTACCCTTGCTGATGCTGTCGGTGGCGCTGCCCCCGGCGGTATTGAATTACATGCTCTGTGAGCAATACCAGTGCCAGCCGGAAAAAGTGGCCAGCATAGTGCTTGGCGGCAATGCACTCTCTGTATTGGTGATCCCCCTGGCAGTCTGGCTGGCGCTGCATCTGAACAGTTGAACACCTGTCGTTAACATGGCCCGCAGTATCTACCACCTCTGTCATTCGGGCAGAGGCGAGCTGCCATGTTTGCCGGATCGCAACTGAGAGTAGAGTCCGAATCCTGCCAGCACCCCCGTCAATGCCAGCAGGAACCAGATGGCGGTGGCGGGACGGGTCCCCGCATCCCCCAGCATAAAACCGATCAGCAGGTTGCCAAAGAGCGCCATGCAGCCACCCGCACTGGCATAGAAGCCGTAGTAGCTGGCGAGCTGATCAGAGGGCGCATAGCGGGGCAACTGGGCGGCAAAGAGCGGGAAGCAGAGAATGGAGCCCAAGGAAAGCAGGGCCACCTGCGCCAAGACGCCCGCCGTCGGCCAGGGGGAGAGCAGGGGCAGGGCCAGATAGCTCAGGCCCATCAGCCCTATGCCTAGCCCCATGGCGAGCGGCACTCCCAGGTGGCGTTCCACCAGGCGGGATGCCGGCAGCTGGAGCATGACGCCGATCACCGCCGAGAGGGTGAAGACGCCGCCGAGCAGCTGGGTGGCGTCCGGCAGGCTCTGGATATGGGCGGGCAGGGCGAGATAGAGCTGATGGAACAGGATCTGGTAGCTGCCCGCCAGCAGGGTGAACCTCATAAAGGGGCGCTGGCGCAGGATGGTGCCCCATTGGCGAAAAATGGCGCCGCGCGGGGTCTGGTTGGCCACCGGGCGTTTGGGCAGCACCCGATACTGCAGCATCCCCAACAGAGCAAACAGGCTCGCCGCCAAGAGCCCGGTCAGGGCATAGCTCTGCTGGGTCAGTGTCAGTCCGACCAGGGGGCCGAGCAGCATGCCCGCCTGGCTGGCGAGATTGTGCAGGGCGAAGGCGCGCTGGCGCTGGCTCGGGGTGCTGCATTCGCTGGCCAGATAGGCCTGGGCGCAGGGGGTGAAGAGGGCCCCGGCAAAGCCGGTGAGGGCGGCCGCCAGCAGCAGTATGGGCAGGGACTCGGCCCAGCCCAGCAGCAGGAAGCCGACCGATCGCACCAGGCAACCCCAGACGATGGCGGTGTGATAGCCGATACGATCCCCGAGGGTCCCCCCCAGCAGAAACAGACCCTGCTGGCTGAATACCCGCATCCCCATGACCAGACCACAGGCCCAGCCAGCGAGGCCAAGCCCGCTGCCCATGTGCTGGGCCAGGAAGGGCATCATCATGTAGAAGCCGAGATTGAACGCCAGGCCATTGATGATGAGCAGGCGGGCGGCCGGGCTCATGCCCTGCCAGCCCCGCCAGTAGGAGGCGCTGCTCATCTTGTGTACACCCGGGCGCCGGTTGCGGGCAGTTGCAAGCGTGCCGCAGGCGGTGTTATGGGAAGTCTCGTCATGACTTGCGCAGGGTACGAAGGAAGGGGATGCCGCTCTGATCGTGGCTTATCTGCACCGGCACCTGATAGAGCCGCTCAATCAAGGCCGCATCAAGCACCCGGGCCGGTGGGCCGAAGGCTTGCAAGTCGCCATCTGCCAGCACGATCAGTTGATCGGCAAACTGGGCCGCCAGGTTGAGATCGTGCAGCACCACCAGGGTGATCCACTGCTGCTCCCGGGTCTGCTGGCACAGGTGCTCCATCAGTTGCATCTGGTGGTGAAGGTCGAGGGCGCTGACCGGCTCGTCCAGCATCATGATGCGGGGATCCCGCAGCAGCACCTGGGCAAACAGCACCATCTGCCGCTGGCCGCCGCTCAAAGAGTAGAGGGGGCGATCCGCCAGATGGGCGATGCCAAGAGCCTGCAAGGCGCGGCCGGCGGCCAGTATGTCCTCGTCCGACAGTCGCATGGAGAGGCAGTCGAGGCGCCCCAGCATCACCACTTCGATGACGCTCAGGTCCAGCTCCAGCTGGATGTTCTGGGGCATATAGCCAAATTGCTGGCGCCATTTGGCCTGTGTCATCTGGCGGGCGCTCTGGCCCCCCAGGCGGATGTCGCCGCCGGCTGGGGTCAGTTCCCCAAAGAGAGCGCGCATCAGGGAAGTCTTGCCGGTCCCGTTCGGGCCGATGATCACATGAACCTGCCCCGGGTACAGGGTGAGGTCGAGCTCCCGCAGCAGGGTTTGCTGCCCAAGGGAGAGGGAGAGTCGGGATATTTCAAGCACGTTTACGCCCCTTGCCGAGGATCAACCAGATGAAGAAGGGCACGCCAATCAGGGCGGTGACGATGCCGATGGGAAAGAGGGAGCCGGGTACGATGGACTTGGAGAGCACCGAGGCCGCCGACAGCATGCAGGCGCCGCACAGGGCCGATAGCGGGATCAGGAAGCGCTGATCTTCCCCCACCAGCATGCGGGCTATGTGGGGGGCCACCAGGCCGACGAAGCCGATGACGCCGACAAAGCTGGTGGCGGTGGCGGTGAGCAGGGCGACGAGGATCAGGGTCTTTATGCGCAGCCTGTCCACGTTGACCCCCAGGCTCCGTGCCCTGGCCTCCCCGAGGCGCAGGCTGGTGAGGGCCCAGGCATCCCGATAGATGAGCAGGGTGCAGATCAGGGTGACGGCGGCCGTGATGATCAGGGCATCCCAGGTGGTGCGCATCAGGCTGCCAAACAGCCAGAACATGATCTGCTGGTTGAGCTCGGGGGAGGAGAGAAACTGCAGCAGGGAGAGCAGGGACTGGAACAGGAACAGCAGGGCTATGCCCGCCAGGATCAGGGTCTGGCTGCTGATGTTGCGCATCATGGCGAGGCCAAACAAGAGGCTGGCGGCAAACATGCACAGAATGAAGGCCCCGGCCGGAATGGCAATCAGGGGAGGGAGCCCGAGACCGCCGGTATAGAGCGCCAGTGCGGCGCCAAGCCCGGCCGCTGCCGCGAGCCCTAGGGTGTAGGGGCTGGCCAGGGGGTTGTCCAGCAGGGTCTGCATCTGGACGCCGCCAAGCCCGAGCGAGGCGCCGACCACCAGGGCCATCAGGGCGATGGGCAGGCGCATATCAAAGACGATGGTGCGGGTCATTGAGTCCGCCTGGGCGGGAGAGAGCAGGGCATCGACCACCTCGCCAAGGGGCAGCAAGGAAGGACCGGTGGCGATGTCGAGCACCAGGGTGATGCACAGCACCAGGGCGAGCAGCGCCAGCCAGTGCCAGCGACGGCGCTCTCGTTGCCGCTGACGGGTGAGGGTCTGCTGCAGGGCAGCCAAATCATTCATGATAACAATCCTGAAGCGGGCGCTCTCAGGGAGCGCCCGCAAGGGTTAAAGAGGGATGACGAAGAGGGACTTCCCTGACTCGGGTTGGGAAAGTCCGGCCCGTCAGGTTCAACCTGCCATTACTTGATACCCAGCATAAAAGTGCCCTGCGGGCGAATGGGCAGATAGGCGTGGTAGAAGCCCTGATAGGTGGCCAGGGGGTCGAGATCTTCGAACAAGTCGGGGTAGAACGCCTTGGCCATGAACTCGATGAGGGCGGCGTCCATGATGCTGCGGGTGGCGCCGTGATAGACGGCATAGAGACGGCCCTGTTGTACGGCAGGCAGATCGCGCCAGCCCGGGCGGGCGGCAAACCCCTGCAGGCGGGCACGCACCGTCTGGGCCGAAATATCCTGACCGACCTGCATGGCCTGCTCGCTGCTCACGCTCTCATAGCCAGCCATCAGAATGACCTCGGGTTTGCTCGTCAGCAGTTGTTCCGGGTGGATGGGGCCCCAGCGTTCGACGAAGGGGGCGGCGACGTTGTCACCCCCGGCCAGCAGGGCCATGGCGCCCCACATGTCCTTGCCATAGGTGTAGCTGTACTCGGCCGGTCCCTTGTCACCCAGCTCGATGTAGACACGGGGCGGCTGGCGTTTCGTCTGAGCGATGCGCGACCGGATGGTCTCAATCTTGGCCTTGTATTCATCGGCCATCTTGCGGGCGCGGGCCTCCTGACCGGTCACCTTGCCAAGCAGCAGGGTGCTCGCCATGTGGCGTGAAAGGGTCTGGGCGTTGTAGTCCACCACCACCACTGGGATGCCCGCCTGCTCGAGGCGCGGCAGATCCGGGGCCAGGGCCTCGTATTGCCACTGGGCCAGGATCACCACATCAGGCCTGACGGCCAGGGTCTTCTCGATGGAAAAGCTCTGATCCTGCACGTTGCCAAGGTCGGGCACCTGGGCCAGTTGCGGCAGGCTGGTGACATAGAGGGACCAGATGGCGGGGCGGGACTTGACGAACCAGCCACGGGACATGCCCACCAGGCGATCGGCACCACCTTCTCCGGCCACGGCCAGGTAATCCTCGGGATAGAAACCGAGCACGATGCGGCTGGCGGGCAAGTTAAGGGAGACCTTGCGGCCCATCACATCTTCCACTTCAACGGGGGCGGTTGCTTGTACCATCCAGCTCATCAGGGTGAGCTGACCAAGCAGAAGCAGCTTTGCCATGGGGTGACGAAACATCTTTTATAACCTCGGAGGGGGTGAGTACCACAAAAAGAAGTGAGAACTATTGCTATTCATAATTCAAAAAGCAATGAGCTTTTGCATGGTCGGTCCTCTTTTTATGAGGGCTGTGTCCGCCAGGATAAAATACTGTTTCAATAGGCTCTCTTCTTCTCTGGTTAGATCATATTGTCAGCCATTTTCAGCTGGTTCGAACCAGCCCTTTTCCCGTTTTGGCGAGTGTTGATAAGGACGCAGCATGGTGGATCTTCCGTTCTGCAATCAAAGGAGGAGGGCATAGGTGTGGGTCGAGGAGGGGGGGGATAAATCTGTTTATCATTAATAGAGCGATATTTTGCCTCGGCAAGCAGCCTATATATCAGATGCGGTCATGAGCCTCTGCATAGCCGTGTTTTTGTCATGGTTGTTGCTATTTCCTGCCAGATTTCCCTGTTCGCTCCCGGGTGATCCCCGGTGCGCTGGTATGAAAGCCGTGATGGCACCCTGTCTTCAAGCTGCTGTTTTTGCTTCTTATGTCAGCTTGTGTCGCCATGTTCTGCGCCGCAACGAGATATTGACGGCAGCAAATGCCACACCTTGCGCGATGGCAGTCAGATGATCCGATTATCCTTTTTCTCCCATTATTTCCCGTCACCAGTTCGCAACAATTTTCTGTAATTGTTAGCCAGCTCGCGGCGGTGGTGCGGCCAAACGGGCAGAGTAGGCGCGATATTTGGCCAAGGGCCAATATCCGTTGTTTTTATACGTGCAATAAGGTGCTGCGGCCCGCATAACGCGAGGCGCCAATAACATATCTGCTAATAAGAAAAGGAACATTGGCTATGTCAGGAAGACACTCTCTGGTGGCGCTCGCGGTCGGGCTGGCGCTGTCAGGACAGGTACAGGCACAACTGCTGATCAGCGAATATCTGGAAGGATCCAGTAACAACAAGGCGGTGGAGCTGAGCAATCTGGGTGCGACGCCCGTCGACCTCTCTGAATACCGGCTGGCGCTCTATGCCAACGGCAAACCTCTCACCGATGCCTCCACCAACAGCCTGGCGCTGCAAGGCACCCTGGCCCCGGGCGCCAGCCTGGTGCTGGCCAATCCTTCCGCCAACGCCGAGATCCTGGCCAAGGCCAATCAGACCAGCGGCAACCTGGTGTTCAACGGTGACGATGCCCTGGTGCTCTATCGCGGCAGCGAGATAGTGGACAGCTTCGGCCAGGTGGGGGTGGATCCGGGCACGGCCTGGGTGTCCGGCAGCGTCTCGACCCTGGACATGACCCTGCGCCGCAAGGCCACCGTCACCACGGGCCGGACTGATGCGGCGGGCCCCTTCAATCCGGCGCTTGAATACGTGGCTGCCCCTAAGGATGATGCCAGCGGCCTGGGTTGCAGTGGCGATGGCCCCTGCGATGGTACTCTGCCCCCGGCCTTCGTCTGCCCGGTCGATCAGCTGATACCCGTGCCCGCCATTCAGGGCACCGGCAGCAGCAGCCCGCTGGTGCCGGTCGGCAAGTTTGAATCCGAGCAGGCCTATGCCACCCGTGGTGTGGTCACTCAGGTGGTCAGCGGCCTCTACAAGGGCTTCTTCATCCAGGACCCGCAAGGGGACGGGGATCCGGCCAGCTCTGACGGCCTCTTCGTCTACAGCACCCAGGCCAACAGCGCCATAGTACCGGGGGCCGAGGTGTGCGTCTCGGGCAAGGTGAAGGAGTACTTCAACCAGACCCAGATCAATGCCGATGAACTGGTGGTGACCCAGCCCATGGTGGCCTTGCTGCCGGCGGTGGATCTGGTGCCGGTGGCGGGTGAGACCCTGAACCAGCTGCTGGAGCGCCATGAGGGGATGCAGGTGCGGCTGGTACCCGAGTCCAGCCTGGTGGTGACCCGCAACTTCAGTTTCGATTACGACGGCAAGCGCAACAACCTGGTGCTCTCTTATGGCGCTCCCCTCATCAAGTCGACCCAGAAGTTTGCCGCCCAAAGCGAGGAGGCGAGCCAGTGGGCCCTGCGCAACCAGCAAAACCAGCTGGTGGTGGAGACGGACGCCAAGGCGCCGGATGGGGTGCTGCCCTGGTATCCCGCCTTCAATGCCGAAGATGGCTACCTGCGCATCGGCGACAAACTCAACGGGCTGGAGGGGGCGTTGGGTTACTCCTACAACCTGTTCCGGCTGGTGGCGAGCAACCGCATCGACAGCAGTGACATAGACCACAGCGGCTGGGACAGGGTAGAGACCCCTGAACTCGCCGAGGCGGGGGATCTGCGGGTCGCCAGCTTCAACGTGCTCAACTTTTTCACCACAGTGGTGGGCGGGGATGCCAACCCCACAGGGACCAATCGTGGCGCTCTGACAGTGGGTGAGTTCGAAAAGCAGCGCACCAAGATCGTCAGCGCCATCACTCGCCTCAATGCCGATGTGGTGGGGCTGATGGAGATAGAGAACAACGGCTACGGCGACAACTCCGCCATCGCCAATCTGGTCGAGGCCCTCAACGCCGCACAGCCGGATGAAGCGGATCACTACCGCTGGATTGCCTCGCCCGATGGCCAGCCCATCGGCACAGATGCCATTACCGTGGGTCTCATCTACCGGCCCGCCAGCGTGACGCCGCAAGGTGCCGCCAGCCTCATAGTGCTGCCGGTGCAGCAGGCCGAGGCGGTGGACGCCAGCGGCAAGCCGGTTGCCATCAATCAGGGCATGCGCGAATCCCTGTTGCAGCAATTCAGCTTGCCCAAGGGGGATGCGCCCCTGACGCTGGTGGTCAACCACCTCAAGTCTAAAGGTTCCGCCTGCTTTGAGGATTACCCCGACTACGCCAGCGCCGATCCGCTGGATGGTCAGGGCCACTGCAACGCGCTGCGGGTCTCCGCCGCCAAGGTGTTGGGGGAGAGCCTCAAGGACATGAGTGGGGATCTGCTGATCATCGGCGACCTGAACGCCTATGGCATGGAGGACCCCATCCGGGTGCTGACCAGCTATGATCCGGCCGCGCAGCCGCGCCAGATCATGAGCGCCTCCTTCACCACGCTGGCGGGCCAGCCTTTCGAGGAGAGCGGCAGCGCCCTTGGCAAGGGGTATGGTTTTGTGAACCTCAATACCCGCTTCCATGGCACCGACACCTACTCCTACAGCTATGAAGGTGAGCTTGGCAATCTGGATCACGCCCTGGCCAACTCCAGCCTGGCAGCCAAGGTGATCGGTATCGAGGATTGGCATATCAACTCTGCCGAGAGCAACTTCTTTGAGTACGGCAGCAAGTACACGGGTCAGCTGGCCAAATCGGACGGCCCCTTCAGCGCCTCGGATCACGATCCCGTGCTGGTGGCTATCCAGTATCCGCTGCCGCCTGCCGGAGTGATCAGTCTGGACAGCGCGGCCGCCAGCGTGGAGGAGGGAAGCGCCCTGAGCCTCACCGTCAGTCGCCGCGATGGCAGCCATGGCGAGGCCAGCGTGAACTACCGCATCGCCTTTGGCAGCGCCGATGCCAATGATGTGGCGCCACTGACCGGCACCCTGAACTGGGCGGCCGGCCAGAGCGACAGCCAGACCATCACTATTCCGGTGAAGAGCGACACCCTGCGCGAGGGGGATGAGACCTTCACCCTGGAGCTGTTCGATGCGAGCGGCGCTGCGCTGGGTGAGCAGCGCCAGACCCTGGTGACCATCAAGGACAAGCTGGCGCCGTCCACCATTGCGCTGGCTCGCGCCAGCATGACGGTGAACGAGGGGCAGTGGCTTGCCGAGATCCCAGTGGTGCGCAGCGGCGATCTGAGCAAGCCGGCCCGTGCCCAGTTGGGCCTTGAGGGGATCACGGCGCGCTGGGGGCTGGATTTCCTGCCCTGGTTCAGTCAGTCGGTGAGCTGGGCCGCCGGTGAGGGGGGCAGCAAGTCCATCAAGGTGCTGATCCTGGATGACTGGTTTGTCGAGCCCACAGAGCAGTTCAAGGTGAGTCTGCGGCAGGTGCAGGGGGGCAAACCGGGCGCAGTGCAGGAGACCTTGGTCGATATCAAGGACAACGACAAGTCCTGGTGGCCGTTTGGTCGCCGTTGATAGTCATCATGGACATGCGTGATACAAGGGGCCTGCGGGCCCCTTTTTACTGAGCATGATGGGGTTGGACAGGGTGGTTAGCCAGGCCAGATGAGGCGGCTGGCGCGCAACAAAAAGGCCCATCGCTATGATGGGCCTTCGTTTGGCGCAGGAGCCTGACGGGTAAGGATCAGCCTTGAGTGCTGTCGATCACCAGCTTGCCATCCTTGAGCGGTATGGTGGCGCCGGGGGCCTTATCCATGCGAATGACGCCTTCCTGACCGGCGAGGCGGTAGGTGACATCATAACCCAGGGTACGGGTGCTGCTCTCCTGCACCGTCTTGCAGCGCTGCTGCGTGGTGATGTAGGTATCACCCGCCTGCATATTGCCCTGCACCTGATTGCCTGCGTAACCACCGGCCACGGCCCCCGCGGCTGTGGCTACCTTCTTGCCACTGCCACCGCCAAACTGGTTGCCAAGCACGCCTCCGAGCGCGGCGCCAACCACTGTACCCAGGATCTTGTTCTCATCCTGCACGGGTTTGCGGTGGGTCACAGTGACGTTGTGGCACTCCTGACGGGGTGTCTTGATGGTCTCGGTCACCGGCTTGCTGGCCAGTACCTCGGCAAATTGGGGCTTGGATGAAAACAGGGATCCGCTGGCTGCGGCCGACAATGCCAGCGCAGAGGCCACACCGATCCCGACACCTGCCAACATGGATTTGTTCATTTTGCGTTCTCCTGAAATGCATCACCTGATGCGGCTGTTGCTTGCCGCGATTTTGGCACAACCCGGGGGATGAACAAGGCGTGCACCGCTCAGGCACGACAGCCTCTGACTGCACCGAAAAGTCCCTCGTCAAAAAGGTGTCGGGCTTTGGCGACAAAGGCCGTGGAGGTCTGGCTGGGACGTGGGCATGTCGCTCTGGATCGGGTGGCGACGTTGCATTTTGCGATTCATATGGGCTCTTTTTATCCATTTTGCGTCAAACCACTGCCGCGCCTGTCCCCTGACGCGGGCTTGAGCGGCTTATCCGTGTGCACCGACTTGCGCGGCAACTGCTTGATAAATCGCTGTGATAAAGCGCTCCTATTGCCGATAAGAGGTCACGGCAAGCATTATGCTTGGTCTTTTGGCAAGAGAGCGAAAGGACGGTGATGAAGTGACACTGTCGTCATCACGTAGCGAATGAAAGAGACAATCGGCAAGGGGGACTTATGTCGATGTTGCCAAGATGGATACAGCCGGCCGTACAGGCCCGGATTATCACCCAACAGCAGGCTCAATTGCTGCTGGCATCCCTTTATCAACCCCTCTCCGAAGTAGCGCAGGAGCTGCCCGCCGACATAGTCGACATCAGCCTCAAGCTCTACTGTTTCCGCCAACAGGGCAGGGTGCGCCATTGATGCACGAGTAAGAGGGCGTTTCCCCAAGCCGCTGGAGCCTGGCCGCATAGAGAGTGCCCGCCACTGTCGGCCGGGCGCTCTCTGGTGAGGTTCGCCTCAGATCAACATCACTTGCACCACCAGCATCAGGGCGCCAAAGCCCAGCACGAAGCCCACCATGGGCAGCACGAACTTGACCCACTGGTTGAACTGGATACCGAGCATCTGCAGTGTGACCAGCACCAGCCCGGTGGGGGCCAGGAACAGCATGGCGTATTGCCCCCAGTTGTAGGCCGACACCACTATGTAGCGGGGGATCATCACTGTATCCGCCAGCGGCGCCATGATGGGCATGGAGAGCACGGCCAGCCCCGAGGAAGAGGGCACCACCAGCCCCAGCAGGGTGAACACCAGCATCTGGGCCACTGCAAACACGGCGCCGTGCATGCCGGAGACCAGATCGGAGGCGTAAGCCAGTATGGTGTCCGAGATCATCCCCTGATCCAGCACCAGATTGACTCCGCGCGCCAGCCCGATAATCAGCGACACCGCCACCAGTTCGGAGGCGCCCTGGGTGAAGGCCTCGACCGCCTCTTTCTCCTTCAACCCCGAAATGAACATGATGATGATGGCGACGGCGAGGAAGGAGGCCGCCATCTGCGGGAACCACCAGCCGGCCATGGAGACGCCCCACACCATGAGCGGAAAGGCGAGGATGAACAGGGTCAGAATGATCTTGCGGTGCAGGGTGAAGGGGACGCCTTCATCCAGTGCGCCCTCTTTGAGAAAACGGGCGCGGAAGCTGTCTCTGTCCTCATAGGTGTAGGAGAAGGCCGGGTTGGCCTTGATCTTCTTGCAGTACCAGTAGAGATAACCGATCACCACCAGGGTGCCCACCAGACAGCCGACGGCGCGAAAGATCAGCCCCTCGGTGAAGGGAATGCCGGCGGCGTTGGAGGCGATCACCACAGAGAAGGGGTTGATGGTGGAGAAAGTGGTGCCCATGGAGGCGGCGAGGAAGATGGCTCCCACGCAGACAATGGCGTCATAGCCGAGCGCCAGAAAGATGGGCACCAGTATGGGGTAGAAGGCGACTGCCTCTTCCTCCAGCCCGCAGGTGGTGCCCCCCAGCGCCATGACGACGCAAACCAGCGCCACGAACATGAATTCGTTGCCGCGGGTCTTGCGCGACAGCGCCACCAGGCCTGCGCTGAAGGCCCCCGTCTTGTTGATGACGCCGATGAGCCCGCCGAGCACCAGGATGAAGACGATGATGTCAGCCCCCTCTATGGTGCCTTTGACCATGCTGACCGCCACGTCGGCGGGTCCCTTGGGGGCCTGCGCCAGCCGCTCATAGGTGCCGGGAATGGCGATGGGCTTGCGGATGGTGCCGCTGGTGAACTGCTCCACCCCGATATTGATATTGAGTTTTTCAAGCTCGGTCTGGGTGGCGGGCACCCGGCTTATTTCTCCCTGCGGGCTATTGACCATCAGAGTGTTGTTGGCCGGGTTATAGGAGAGCTTGGAATAGGCCCCTGCCGGAATGATCCAGGTCAGGGCAATGGCCAGCAACATAATAAGAAACAAAATGGTAAAGGCAGTGGGAAATTGTCTGCGTGGCTGGGTATTCGGCTCGGCACACATAAAATGCTCCTTGATAAAGCAGGTTCGGGCTCGGCGGAATATCGGGGCGACAGGGTTCCTTCGTCATTGGGCAGAAGTGCGCAGATCTACTGGTAATGGCGCGCTCGTTGGCGAGAAGTCTGGCCTGATATTGGGCATGCGGTAGATTGTTTCACTATGTAACCATAACCTGCTGGTGTCGGGATGAATACGAAGCTCGGCTCGCTTTATGGGCTGGCTCACAGAATATATTGGCTGATGGAATTGTCGTTAATTACAATGCCATGCCCATACGGGGTTATTACATTCAATAATTATCTCGATTCATTTGGTGGATATAATTGGCAACAATGCCATGGGCTGCAAATAAATATGTAAATAATGCATGCCAGCCCATGCCGGCTTGATAATGGATACATATTATTCAAGGCTGGCAATGCCCGGCATCATGACCGGCCTGACAGGGTGAAAACTCAGGCAGCGCCATCGCCTAAGACGTTTTGCTAATACCTGCCGCCATGGCCCTGCTGCTAGGCTGTCAGCCCCATAAGAGATCTGTGCAGTGCATGATGCCGACGAGATCTCCCGCCCAATTCGATCCAGCCGCTTTGTGCCACCTGCGAGGAAGGAACCCGATGACAGAGCAGAACATCTACGAGGCCGGCCTTGATAAAAGCCCCGCCAATTTCGAGGCGCTGACCCCCATCCGCTTCCTGGCCCGGGCGGCGCGGGTCTATCCCGACTATCCGGCGCTGATCCATGGGGCCTTGCGTCAAAACTGGGCCCAGACCGAGCGGCGCTGCCGCCAGCTCGCCTCGGCCCTGCGTCGGCATGGCATAGGCGAGGGAGATACCGTCTCCATCGTCGCCCCCAATACCCCGGCGATGTTCGAAGCCCACTTCGGGGTGCCCATGAGCGGCGCCGTGCTCAACACCCTCAACACCCGGCTCGATGCCGAGTCCATGGCCTTCATCTTCCAGCATGCCCAGAGCAGAGTGGTGCTGGTGGACAGGGAGTTCGGCGCCGTGGTGCGCAAGGCGCTGGCCCTTGTCAAGACGCAGCCGCTGCTCATCGCCATCGACGATCCCCTCTATCGGGAGGGGGAGCTGATCAGCGCGCTCGACTATGAACGGTTTCTTGCCCAGGGAAACGGGGATGAGCTCGGTTGGCTGCCGGATGACGAGTGGCAGGCTATCTCGCTCAACTACACCTCCGGCACCACCGGCAACCCCAAGGGGGTTGTCTATCACCACCGCGGTGCCCACCTCAATGCAATCAACAATGTGCTCTCCTGGGAGCTGCCCAAGCACCCCGTCTATCTCTGGACCCTGCCAATGTTTCACTGCAACGGCTGGTGCTTCCCCTGGACCCTGGCGGCCACCGCCGGGGTGAGTGTCTGCCTGCGCCATGTGCAGGCGGGGGCCATCTTTGATGCCCTGCGCGAGCACAAGGCGAGCCACTTCTGCGCCGCGCCCATTGTCCTCAACATGCTCAACAACGCCGACCCTGGGCTTAAATACGGGCTCAATCACCCCATCAAGGTGATGACGGCGGGGGCGGCGCCGCCCGCGACCGTGATCGCCGGCATGGAGGCCATGGGGATCGCCGTGACCCACGTCTATGGCCTCACCGAAACCTATGGTCCCTGCGTGCTGTGCGAGCCGCAGCGAAGCTGGCAGGGGCAGGATGCCACTGCGCTGTCCTGCCTCAAGGCGCGCCAGGGGGTGGCATCCCCGCTGCAGGGGGAGATGCGGGTCATCAACCCGGTTAGCGGCGAGCCTGTGCCCCAAGATGGCAAGACCCTGGGTGAGATAGTGCTGCGCGGCAATGTGGTGATGAAGGGTTATCTCAAGAACCCGGATGCCAGCGCCGAGGCGATGGCGGAGGGCTGGTTTCGCAGCGGCGATCTGGCGGTGTGGCACCCGGACGGTTATGTGGAGATCAAGGACAGATCCAAAGACATCATTATTTCGGGCGGGGAGAACATCTCCAGCCTGGAGGTGGAGGACGTGCTCTATCGCCATCCCGATGTAGACGAGGTAGCGGTGATCGCCATGCCGGACGAGAAGTGGGGGGAGGTGCCTTGTGCCTTCGTGAAACTCAAGGAGGGCAGGGAGCTGAGCCAGGCCGAGCTGATTGCGTTTTGCCGTGAGCAGATGGCCCACTTCAAGGCTCCCAAGCGGATCATCTTCACCCCTCTGCCCAAGACCTCCACCGGCAAGGTACAAAAATACATGCTGCGCCAGCAGCTGGGGTAATGGGGATACAGCGCCATTTAAGAAATGCAGCGGGCCCTGATGGGCCCGTTTTGCGTGCCGACACGGCGATGGCCGGCAATGCTTGCGGCCTTAGCTTGTCATCGTATTGAGGGCCCATGAGAGGCGCTCGAACTACAAAGGCGTGTCAAGGTGTCTCCTCCCGGATTACCATGCCAGCCAAGTTCGGCAAGCAAGAGGTTGCCCGTGAGAAAATCGGATCGACTGTTTCAATTGACCAATCTGTTGCGGGCTCATCAGCCCCTGACCGCTCGCGAGCTGGCTGAGCGTCTCTGCGTATCGGAGCGCACCATCTATCGCTACATGGACGACCTCTCCCTGGCGGGTATCCCCGTCTATGGGGAGGCGGGACTGGGCTATCGGCTAAGCGAGGGCTTTGAGCTGGCTCCCCTGCAGTTGAGCGACGCCGAACTGGAAGCGCTGATCACAGGAGTGAACCTGGTGGCTGTGCTGACCGGCAAGGGGATGGCGGATCCGGCCCGGGCACTGCTCGCCAAGATAGAAGCCGCCTTGCCAGAAAGGGGGCCTGGCCGCGGGCAAACTCCCGTGGTGCGAGTGCCCGACTACCGGACTGCGCGTCCTGAGTACGTCCGTTGGGACAAGCTGCACGACGCCATCACTGCGGGTCACTGGCTGGAGATCGACTACGATGATGCCTTGGCCCGACAGACCCGGCGCCGCATCTATCCTCTGGGGCTCTTTTACTGGGGTGGATGCTGGACATTGGGGGCCTGGTGCGCACTGCGCTTGGCATACCGGGACTTTAGAGTGGATCGAATCGGCAGCCTAGAACCGTGCTCCAAAGAGGGTTCCGTGCCTACAGGTGTGACGCTGGCGAACTACCTGGCCGTACGCCAGGCGGAAAATCCCCTGCTTGATGGCACCTCTGGAGGTTAAAAAATAGCGCCGGCTACTGACACAAGGTTGTCAGTGGCTCCCTTCTATGCTGGCTTCTCCAAACACACGGATATCAATGGAGAGTGCGAGATGATAATCAATGGCAGCATGCAAGGGGTTGGGGGGCTGGAGTTTGCCACCTTCAGGCTCAAGGAGGGAGTGACTGAGCAGGATCTGCTCGTTTTGTCACAGCGGGTGGAGGCCGAGTTTCTTGCCAAGCAGTCCGAGCTCATCGTTCACTGCCTGCTGCGCGGTGCTGATGGCTTTTATGCCGATCTAGTGATGGCTCCCAGCCAGTTGTTGGCCGAGGCGTATTGCCAGCAGTGGCTGCACGATGAGGTCGCAGGGGAGTATCTGACCCTGCTGGAGATGGACTCGGTGAATATGAGTTTCTGGACTCGTATAGGTTAAATAAGAAAACTACCCATGCAGGCTTCTGGTACAGGAGCTCATGACTGAATGTCATAAGGAGAAACGGGCCCATCAGGGCCCGTTTTTCAAATCGGTTTTACGATCACTTGTTATGGCGCTCATGGAGCCGCTGTACCACATCCTTCAATCCCAGCCCCTCGTTTTGCAGCAGGACTGTGAGGTGGTAGAGCAGGTCGGCGGATTCGTTGATGAGCTCTTCCCGATCCTTGGCCATGGCGGCCAGTGCCACTTCAACACCTTCTTCACCCACCTTCTGGGCGATGCGCTTGGTGCCCTTGCCGTACAGGCTGGCGGTGTAGCTGGTGGCCGGGTCTGCGCCCTTGCGCGATGCCAGGATCTGCTCAAGCTCTGCCAGGAAGCCGAGCGGCGGCACAGGGTGGCCGTCGAAGCAGGAGGGCGTGCCCAGATGGCAGGTGGGGCCGACCGGATTGGCGGCGATCAGCAGAGCGTCCTGATCGCAGTCGGTGCTGATGGCGACCAGCTTGAGCACATGGCCCGAGCTTTCGCCCTTGGTCCAGAGGCGCTGCTTGCTGCGGCTGAAGAAGGTGACCTGACCTGTGGTTTGGGTTTTTTCCAGCGCTTCGCGTGTCATAAAGCCCTGCATCAACACCTCGCCGCTGGCGGCATGCTGGACGATGGCGGGGATCATGCCATCACACTTTGCCCAGTTCAGGCGCTCGGCGAGCGGTAGCTCATTGTTTACAGCTTGATTACTCACGGATGGCGACTCCTTCATTTTTCAGCCAGCGTTTCAATTCGGGAATGGGGATAAGGCCCTTGTGGAATACGGAGGCGGCCAGAGCCCCGTCCACGTCTGCGAGGGTAAAGGCATCGCGAAAGTGTTCCATGGCACCGGCGCCGCCGGAGGCGATGAGCGGCACCTTGCAGACGGCCCGCACCAGCTTGAGCTGATCGAGGTCGTAGCCCTGACGCATGCCATCCTGGTTCATCACGTTCAGCACGATTTCACCGGCGCCGCGTTTTTGCGCCTCCTGCACCCAGTCCAGGGTATGCCAGGCCGTGGTGCGGGTGCGGCTCTCGTCACCGGTGAACTGCTTGACCTGATAGTGGCCAGTGTCGGCATCGAAGTAGGAGTCGATCCCCACCACCACGCACTGCACGCCAAAGCGCTCCGCCAGACGGGTGATGAGGCTTGGATCCGCCAGAGCCGGTGAGTTGATGGAAACCTTGTCGGCGCCAAATTCCAGGATCTGGCGGGCATCCTCAACGCTTTTGATGCCACCGGCGACGCAGAAGGGGATGTCGATGACTTCCGCCACCCGGCTCACCCAGCTCTTGTCTACCACACGGGCATCACTGGAGGCTGTGATGTCATAGAACACCAGCTCGTCGGCCCCTTCTTCTGCGTAGCGGCGGGCGAGCTCGACGATACCGCCCATCACTTCATGATTTCGAAATTGCACTCCCTTGACCACGACGCCATCTTTGACGTCCAGACAGGGGATAATACGCTTTGACAACATGCTCGTTGCTCCATGTAACCACGGTTAAAAACATCGTTATTGCCGGATGACGCGGGCGTCAGACGGCCAATGAGTGAAGATCGTCGGCATGCTTCAACAGGTGGTGCCCAGCCGGGCGAAAACGTGGCCGCAAGGGAACGTGTTCGACAGGGGAACCAACACTATATGCATGACTTTATTCAGTGATTCAACCCTTTATCTTGATTCGTCGCCCCCTGATGCCGGCTTGATGCATCGGGAGCTACCGGTGAGTGCCCCTCTTCTGCTTGCAGGCTGCGGATGGTGATGAGGGCGCCGTCAAAATCGAACATTTTCAGCTGCCGCGCCAGCGTGTCCCCTTTGGGCCCAAGACTGATGAGCAGGGGGCCGGCATATTGTTCGAACAGGGGGATGGCAGCGGTGTCGCTTTGCAGCAGCAGGCCCTCAATCTGGCGCAGCAACTGCTGCTGCCAATGGCTGGTGAGGGGGGCTGGCATGGTTGCAGGGGCCGGATCTTCCTCCCCCAGTTGTTCGAGCAGGGTGGCAAGCACCTCGGTAATGGCGGACATCTGGTCGGTCAGCTCACTGCCATCCCCAGAGAGCGTTTGCTCCAGTTGCAGGCTCTGCTCTGCCAGAGTCACCAATCCCAGTGTGCTGGCGACACCGCGCAGTGTGTGGGCCAGTCGGGTGGCACTGGTCTGATCGCCTGCTTGCAGATGACTGGTCAGCAGTGCCATGTCCTGGCAGTGCTCGCTGGCGAAATGGCGCAACAGGGCGACGTATTTGGTCTGGTTGCCCTGCAGCGTGGCCAACCCCTGTTGCAGATCCAGTCCCGGTAAGCTTTGCAACCGGACGAGGGGGGCGATCAGGGTGTCACTGGCCCGGCGCTGGTATTTGGGCTGTACGGGTGTGCTGGTGGGCAACCACTGTTGCAGCGCTTCGAACAGCTTGGCCGGGGTGACGGGTTTGGCGATGAAGTCGTTCATGCCCGCAGCCTTGCACGCCTTTCTGTCCTCTTCAAAGGCGCTGGCCGTCAGCGCCAGGATAGGCGTCTGCTCCCAACCCGGCAGGGTGCGGATGGCGCGAGTGGCAGTGTAGCCATCCATCAGCGGCATCTGTATGTCCATCAGGATGAGATCGAAGGGATGCTGACTGACTCTCTCCAGCGCTTCCTGGCCATTGACGGCAGTTTCGATGATGAGGCCGCTGTTGTTGAGCAGTTCCAGTACCACCTCGCGATTGATGGCATTGTCCTCCACCAGCAGCACCCTGGCATGGTTGGAGAAAAAGAGCGCCTGCTGCACTGCCTGTTCGAGCTGTCCTGCTTGCTGCGGTTCGCCCTGGCCCAGTGAAAGCAGGGCGGTGAACCAGAAGCAGCTGCCTTTGCCCTGGGTGCTTTCCACGCCGACCTCTCCCCCCATCAGGGTGGCAAGTCGACTGGTGATTGCGAGGCCCAGCCCGGTGCCGCCGTATTTCCGGGTGGTAGAGGCGTCAGCCTGTTCAAAGGCCTGGAACAGTTTCTCGCGCTGATCCGGGCTGATGCCGATGCCCGTGTCTTCCACCTCGAAGCGCAGCAGATACCCGTTGGAAAGCGGCCGTTCGACCCGTACCCGCAAGGTGACGGAGCCCTGCTCGGTGAACTTGATGGCGTTGGCCGCATAGTTGAGCAGTGCCTGACGCAGTCGGGTGATATCGCCGTGGACCCAGGCGGGGGAATCCCCGATATCGACAATGATGGTGAGCCCCTTGGCGCGGGCCTGTTCGCTCATCAGGGCACTGACGTTGTCCAGCATGGCGGTGAGGGAGAAGTCGCCCTGCTCCAGTACCATCTTGCCTGCATCGATTTTGGAAAGGTCCAGAATGTCGTTGATGATGGTGAGCAGATGTTGGGCGGCATTGTCGATCTTTTCCAACCTATCATGCTGGGTGTGATCCGGTGTATCGCGTTTGAGCAGATAGGTCAGCCCCAGAATGGCATTCATGGGGGTGCGGATCTCGTGGCTCATGTTGGCGAGGAAGGCACTCTTGGCCCGGTTGGCGCTCTCTGCTCTTTGGTGGGCCTGGGCCAGTTGCAGGGTGCGCTCGTTGACCATCTCCTCCAGGTGGTAGCGGTATTGATCCAGCTCCTCGCCGAGCTGCTTTTTCTCCGTGATATCGGCTTGTACCGTCACATAGTGGGTGACCTCGCCGTTCTCCTGACGGATGGGGGAGACGGTGGCCAGCACCTGGTAGTGTGAACCATCCTTGCGCCGGTTGATGAACTCCCCATGCCAGCGCTGTCCCTGATGAATCGCATCCCACAGCGTGATGTAGGTGGCCTTGGGGGTGAGGCCTGAACGCAACAGTGTGGGGGTCTGGCCAATCACCTCGTGTTGCTGATACCCGCAGGCGGCGAGGAAGGCGACGTTGACGTATTCGATACGCCCCTGGATATCGGTGATGAAGACGCCGTCCGGGCTCTGTTCCAGTGCCAGTGACAGCTGGCGCAACTGCTGCTCTGCCTGCTTGCGCTCCGTGATGTCCAGATTGATGCCGAGCAGGCGCACCGGGCGCTGCTGTGCATCCCGATAGACGCTGCCCTTGCTCACCAGCCAGCGTACCTCGCCAGTGGGCAGCAAGATGCGAAACTCGATATCGAGCGGTGTGTCTGTGTGTGGTAGCTCGGACAGCAGCTGGTCGATGCGTGCCCTGTCGTCCGGGTGCAGGCAGCCTTGCCAGATGTGAAATTCGCAGAGTTGCTCAACGCTGCGGCCATAGAGGCGGGCACATTCGGGGGAGAAGAAGAGGCGGCCACTGAGTATGTCCCACTCCCAGATACCGACGTGGGCCCCTTCCTGGGCCATCAACAGGCGTTGCTCGCTGTCGCGCAAGGCCGTGCTGGTGGTTTCGGCGCGAATACGGGCGCTGATGGCATCGTCCATCAGATTCAGTGCCGCCAGCCGGGCGCGGCGCTGGGTATCGAGCGCCACCTGCTGATTGTGCAGCAGTTGCTGTTCGGCCAGCTTGCGCTCGGTGATGTCCTGCACAGTGCCATAGAGCTCGACGATGGCCCCACTGCTGTCGCGCAAGGCGGCGCCACGGGCGATGACCCAGACAGGGTCACCCTGTTCGTGGAGCACCTCCGCATCGCACTCGTAGGGCTGGCCGTTTTGCAGGCAGCGCTCGACGGACTGGGCGATGGCGCGCCACCCCTCCTGGGTAAAGTACTTTTTCACTTCGGGATAGACGGCAGGGGGCAAGCCCGGGTCACGGCCATAGATGCGGTAGATCTCCGGCGACCAGAAATGGCTGTTGTTGGCAATGTGCCAGCGCCAGTTGCCGATCTTGGCCAGATGCTGGGATTCATGCAGTATCACCTCGTTGCGCCGCAGGGCTGCTTCTGTCTCCTTGCGTTGCTGATTGTCCTCGATGATCGAGATGAAGTAGTCGGGTTCTCCCTTGAGATCGCGGACCAGCGCCACTGTGAGGGTGATCCAGAGTATGTCGCCCCCCTTGCGCAGGTAGCGCTTTTCCAGGGTGTAGTGAGGCCGCTCGCCCGCCAGCATCTGGCCAACATAGGCTTGATCGATAAAGAGATCGTCCGGGTGGGTGATCTGCTGAAAAGTCATGCCCATCAACTCGTCAGCCTGATAACCGACCATGTCGCACAGTCGCTGGTTGACCCTTAACCACTTGCCGTCAGGGGCGACCAGAGCGATGCCGACAGCGGCCTGCTCGAAGGTGGCCTGGAAGCGGGTTTCGCTCTGTTGCAGACGGGACTGGATATTCATCAGCTCCTGCCAGCGTTGGCTTTCCATGGCACGGGATCTGTGCATGGCGGCGCTGAGCAAACTGATCAGGATGCCATTGGCATTCAAAATCCCCCATTGCACCAGATCCTGACCGGCGGCAATGGTGAGAGAGTGGAGGGGTGGCAACATAAAAAATGCCGTTGCCAATGCACTCACCAGGGTGCTGAGCAGGCCGGGCAGTAAGCCACCGAGCAGGGCGCAGACGATGATGGGCAACATGAAGAGCACCAGCAGCGGTCGCTCACCAAAGGCGATGGGCAGTTGTACCCGGATCTGCAACATGAGGATGGGTAGCAGAACGGCCAGCAGGCACGCCCCCCACTGCTGCCAGGGCTGGCGGACATGCAACAGCTGAGACCAGCTCATCATAGGAGTTCCTCCGGCGGTGTGGGGGCCTGGGGATAAGGCGGCTGTTGTCCCAGCTGGACTGACAGCGTATTGATCTGGTGCTTGAGGGCCAGCATGGTCAGCTCCCTGTCCACCATCACCTTGTTGAACCGTTCCAGCTCGTTGTTTTGCTGACGCAGCTCAGTGGCCTGCTGGGTCAGTGCCTGTTCGACCTGTTCCCGTTCGGTGACGTCCAGCAACAGACCCAGTACTGCAGGCTTGCCGCGATAATCGACGCGTCGCCCGTACAGCTCTACCTCTATGTTCTGATGGTCGTGGTGCAAGGCGGTGAAGCGGGTGTGTATCTCGGTGTCCTCTTCTTCGCTGCGCTGCAACTGTTCCGCGACCCTGGCGCTGTCTTTCGGGCTGGCCAGCCCATGCAGGGTGCCCACCTTCAGCAAGGTGGCGGTTGAGCTGTGGCCGAACAGACGGGCGAAGCCCGGGTTGATGTAACAGAGCTGGCCCTGCTGGATGATGTAGATGCCGGCGAGGGATTGCTCGACCAGGGCGCGAAACAGCCCTTCCCGTTCCCGCAATCCGGCTTCAGCCCGCTTGAAGTCCGTGATATCGCGGGAGATCCCGAAGATGCCGATCACCTGGCCGTCGTTGTCCTGCAAGGGTCCCTTGGTGGCGAGAAACACCCGTTCACCACAGGGCAGGGTCAGATGTTCTTCCTGGGTCTGCACCTTGTTATTGGCAATGACTTGCTGGCCCAGCTCCATCAGCATGCGTGCCTGATCAGGGGGGAAAATGGCCTGATCATCCTGGCCCAGCATCTCGGCGGCTGACTTGCCGACGAACTGGCTGGCGGCGCGGTTGAAGAGGATGTACTTGCCCTCCATGTCCTTGGCGAAGATGGCATCTTCCGAGCTGTCGGCAATGGCGGAGAGCAGTTGCAGCGCCTGCAGGCGGCCCGCCTGGGATAGCCGGATCTGCTCGGCCATATAGAGCTGGGTATGCTGGCGCAGCAATATGATGCCCGTATTGGCAATGAACAGCACCAGCAGGCCGATGAGCCCGATCCAGACGCTCTCCCTGAACGCTGCCTGGTTGAGCTCCGCCTTGTCTATCTTGGCCAGCAGATACCAGTCGGTGCCCATGACGGTGTGTACTGTGCCAAAGACCTCGATACCGCGGTAATCCTTGCCAAAGAACACCTGCTGGTGACCTTCACGGGCGCCGCCATTGAGAAACTGGGCTGCCAGCAAGGTGCCGTTGCTGATGGGGATCTGCAGGGTGAGGGCCGAGGCGGGGCGGTAGCGCACGTCATTGAGAAACTGCACCTGATAGCCCTGCTTGCGAAACAGCAGGGCTTCACCACTGCTGTCCGGGATCGGCCACTGCTTGAGAATATTGTTGAGCCAATTGCTTGAGGTGATCTGCAGCACAATGAAGGGGGAAGGGGCTCCTTTGATGGGCAGCGGTGCGATGAAGTCGAGCCTGGGTTGTCCCTGCTCATCGAGGTAGGGGCCCACTCGCATGACATGGCCTGCCTCTACCTTGGTAAAGGCATGACGCAGCCTTGAATTCAAGCTGCCTGCGCCAGATGTCTGCCATAGCGTTTTTCCTGCCGGGCTGAACAGGGTCGCTGCACTGAAGCCCCTGATGGAGATGAATTCGGCCAGCTGGGCCATCAGTTGTTCACGACCATTACTCTGGGGGGCGTCATCTCTCTGGCGATATAACCCGGTGTAGAGGGTGTTTTCGGCCAGCAGATGAGTATCCCGTTCACGGGCCTTGAGCCATTCGGTGATGCGTTTGCTCTTGAGATCGGCAATCGCCTCGATCCGGGCCACCTCCTTGTCCTGGGTGTGGCTGATATTCTGGGCGATGGCCATGCCGGTCAGCGCCAGGGTGAGACCGTTGATCAGGATAAAGGGCAGCAGTTGACGACGGGAGGGCGCTGCGGTGACCACCGGCATGTCGATACGGCGGCGCAGCATGGTATAGAGCATGAGCGCCGTGATGAGGATAAACAGCCAGCCCTTGATGGTGCTGGCCAGGGCGAACTGGTTGGGTGTGCTGAACAGCCACTCCACCGCCTTGTCGGAGAGCAGGATCCACAGGCTCGCCACGGCGGCATAGGTGAGGACGATATTGAGAACATAGGCTCGGGTGAGTGGCGGCTGATCAGCCATGCGGAGCCTCGTTTTCATCCGTGTAGCGCTCTGCGATGGCAACGAACTGGTCGAAATGGTTGCCAAACGCCGTCACCACGTCCGGATCGAAATGCTGGCCTGTGCCACTGAGGATCAGGGCTCTCGCCTCGTTATAGGGCATGGCGGCCTTGTAGACCCGTACATTGATGAGGGCATCAAACACATCGGCCAATGCCATCAAGCGGGCCGAGAGAGGAATTTCATCGCCACGCAGGCCGTCAGGATAGCCACTGCCATCCCACTTTTCGTGGTGCCAGTGGGCGATCTCCTTGGCCAGGGTGAGAAACGCCAGCGGTTGCTCAATATCCCGTTCGGCCTCCTCGATGGCATCGCTACCGAGTTTGGCGTGGGTACGCATGACCTCCCACTCCTCTACTGTCAGCTTGGCGGGCTTGAGCAGCACATGGTCGGGAATACCCACCTTGCCGATGTCGTGCAAGGGGGCGGAGCGGCTCAGCAGATCGATGTAGCGGGGGGTCAGGGTATCGATAAAGCGGGGGTGGCTGGCGAGGGCATTGGCCAGCAGTCGAACATAGCCCTGGGTGCGCAAGATGTGATTGCCGGTTTCGGGATCCCGAATCTCCGCCAGGTGAGCGAGCGCGCGGATGGAGACCTGCTGGATCAGATCGTTTTCTGTCATCCGCCGCGCCACTTCGGCCTCCAGCGCCGTATTCTGGCTCTGCAGGCCGTCGCGGGCCTGCTTGGCCTCCAGCTGGGTGCGTACCCGTGCCTGAACAATGGCCGGCTTGATGGGCTTGGTAATGTAGTCGGCCGCTCCCAGCGACAGTCCATACTCTTCACTCTGGCTGTCGGCGAGGGCGGTGAGCAGCACCACAGGGATACGGCTGGTCTCTGGGTTTGTACGCAGCTGTTTGAGCACTTCATAACCATCCATGCCCGGCATCATCACATCCAGCAGAATGAGATCCGGCAGTGTCTTGCCAGTGGCAATCCGCAGGCACTTCTCTCCGCTCTGGGCAGCCAGCACCCGGTAGGTGGGCGAGAGCAGGCCGGTCAGCACCATCAAATTCTCGGGCGAGTCATCGACGATCAGTATGGTGGCGGCGTGAGATGTGAACATAAGTCCTCCATGACTTGTTTCAATCAGTCGAGTATAGAGTCAATTGTTACCAAGTAATAAGGACTTACCTCGACCTACCCCTTGATGGAGAGACGTTTGTCCAACCTCTGTGCTGTCATGCCTGCTGGCCAGGCCGTCAGCCTTGCGTGCCATTGGCCCAGCAGGCGATGGCATCGCCCACCGAGAACTTGCCCTCCAGCAGGGCGCGACCGAGGATGATCCCCTTGACCCCTGTGCCCTTGAGCGCCTCTATATCCGCGATGCCACCGATACCGCCGGAGGCCTGGAAGCCCACGCTCGGGTAGCGGGCACAAAGATCCCGATAGAGCTCGACGTTGGTGCCGGAAAGGGTGCCGTCGCGGCTGATGTCGGTGCAGAGCACATGCTTGAGACCGGCAGGGAGGAAACGCTCGATCAGCGCCTCTATGGTCACGCCGCTGTTCTCTTGCCAGCCTGCCACTGCGATATGGCGATTGCCTTGTGCATCGATATTGACGTCCAGCGCCAGCACTATCTGCTCGGGGCCATATTTTTCCATCCAGCTTGCTACCAGATCCGGGGACTTGACGGCGGTGGAGCCTATCACCACCCGGCTGGCACCGGCGGCCAATAGGTCTGCCACATCCTGCTCGGTGCGCACGCCACCACCGACCTGTACAGACGCTTCAGTAGCCGACAGCAGCTGGGTCAGCAGGGGCAACTGGCGGGCTTGTGTTTCTTTGGCGCCATCCAGATCCACCAGATGCAGCTGCACCGCGCCCTGGGAGACATATTCGTCGAAGCGGGCCTGGGGGCTGCTGCTGTATTCGGTCTTCTGGTCATAGTCCCCCTGATAGAGACGTACGACCTGACCATTTATCAAATCGATGGCGGGAATAATCATCCTTGTTACAGCTCCAGAAAGTTTTTCAGTAAACGGGCACCGGCTGCGCCTGAGCGCTCCGGGTGGAATTGGGCGCCAAAGAAGTTGTCCCGGCTCACGATGGCGGTAAAGGGCTGGCCATAATCGCAGGTGGCGAGTGTCGCCTCTGTCACCTCCAACGCGTAGGAGTGGACGAAGTAGAAGTAGCTGCCGCTTGGAATGCCGTTCAGCAGCGGGTGCGTTTCGTCGTGCTCAATCTGGTTCCAGCCCATATGGGGCAGGCGTAAATTGCCCACCTCCATCAGCCGGATCCTGCCAGGCACTATGCCAAGGCAGTCGATAAGCGTATCTGGCGAACCTTGCGTGCCCATGCTCTCTTCAGAGGCCTCCGCCAGCATCTGCATGCCGAGGCAAAAGCCCAGCAACGGCTGTGTGGCGGCGCGAATAAGGGGCACCAGCCCCCGTTCGTTGAGGTTCTTCATGGCGGCCACCGCCGTGCCGACGCCGGGCAGGATCAGCTTGTCAGCCTGCTCGATATCGGCCGCCTTGCTGGAAACCAGCGGTTGCACGCCGAGGCGCTCGAACGCCATTCTGACCGAGGCCAGATTCGCGCAGCCGGTGTCGATGATGACCAGTTTCTGATTGTTCATCGTGCCTTACCTATGTCGATTGGCGAGATTTTCACCATCACTGCTGTGCCGATAATGACCCGCTTCTGCTTGCTCATATCCATCACAATACCCCTTTGCTGGAGGGGAGCTCGCTCCCTTCCACCCGGATGGCCTGACGCAGGGCGCGGCCAAAGCCCTTGAACAGTGCTTCCACCTGGTGGTGGGTGTTGCCGCTGCCCACCTTCATCTGCAGGGTGATGGCCATGGCATCCGACAAGGAGCGGAAGAAGTGGGGCACCATTTCGGTTGCCATTTCGCCCACGCTGTCGCGGCCAAAGCCGCTCGGGCAGTCAAACACGAAGTAGGGGCGACCGCTGAGATCCAGTGCCGTACTCACTTCTTGCTCGGTGAGGGGACGTGCGTCGATCACCGCCTGCACCTCGTCCATCGCCAGCACGAAGCCGAAACGGCCTATGCCGCGCTTGTTGCCAAGGGCCTGGCGCATGGCCTGACCCAGCGCAAGTCCCACATCTTCCACCGTGTGGTGATCGTCGATGTGCAGATCACCGCTGACGTTCAGCTTGAGCCTGAAACCGGCGTGGGTCGCTATCTGATCCAGCATGTGATCAAAAAAGCCGATGCCGGTTGCGATCTGGTTGCCGCCACTCTTGTTTGTGGCAGAAGGGTCCAAATCAACGGCTACCTGGATGCGGGTCTCCTTGGTGTAGCGTTCAACTTCGGCCACGCGCCCCTTGGATAGCAGCTGATCACGAATGGTGAGCCAGTTGTGATCCTGCGGGTGGTAGCGAATGCCACCAATGCCCATGTTCTCGGCAAGCTGCAGATCGGTCTGGCGATCGCCAATCACGAAGGAGTTGGCAAAGTCGATGCGACCCGAGGCGAGATACTCCTTCACCAGCCCGAGGTGGGGTTTGCGGCAGCTGCAACCGTCGGTGGGAAAATGGGGGCAGATCAGCACCTGCTCCCAGTTCACTCCTTGGGATTCAAAGAGATGCATCATCAGGTCGTGAGGGGGCTGGAAGTTCTCCAGCGGCAGGCTGGCGGTGCCCAGTCCATCCTGGTTGGTCACCATCACCAGCACGTAACCGGCAGCCTGCAGCTCGCGCAGTACTGGTATCACCATGGGCTCGAAGCGCAGCTTGGCGAGGCTGTCCACCTGCTTGTCGGTCACCGGCTCCTCGATCAGGGTGCCGTCGCGGTCGATAAACAAAAACGGGGTCTTCATAAATTACATCCTTATAAACTGACGGGCTGATCACGCAGGACTGCAAGCACGGCATCCATTTCGTTCTGATAGCCGATGGTAATGCGAATGCTGTTCTCAAGGCCCGGTTTGGTGGAGAAATCCCGCAATATGATGCCGGCAGCTTTCATGGCGGCAAACACGGCGGCGCTGTCAACGAAGCGCACCAGAATGAAGTTGCCCTTGTCCTCGAATACTTCTCTCACACAAGGCAGCGCTGCCAGCGCTGTCTTGATAAGCGCCTTCTGCTTGTTGAGCTCGGCGACCCGCTCCTGCATCAACTCCAGCCCCATGGGGGAGAGCGCCTGCGCCGCTATCTGGGCGATGGGATCCGGGATGGGATAGGGGGCAATCACCTTGGCCAGCATGGCGATGACCTCAGTGCTTGCCAGCGTAAAGCCGCAGCGGATCCCGGCCAGGGCAAAGGCCTTGGAGAGGGTACGAGTCACCACCAGATTGGGGAAGCGGGCCAGCAAGTCCACCACGGACGCCTTGGGGCAAAATTCGATGTAGGCCTCGTCCACCACGATAATGGCGCGATTGCGTGCTTTCTCCAGCAGGGTGATGAGGCCGTCTCGGCCCACCAGATCCCCTGTGGGGTTGTTGGGGGAGCAGAGGAACACCAGCTTCACATCAGACAGACGGTCAGCGATGGCGGGCCAGTCCGGCTGACGACAGGCGGTAAGCGGCTGCTCGACGATACCGACGCCACAGGTCTCGGCACTGATGGCGTACATACCGTAGGTAGGCGGGCAGATGAGGATCTGATCTTCCCCCGCTTCGCAGAAGGTGCGGATCAGCAGTTCGATTGCCTCGTCGGCGCCACGGCTGACCAGCACCTGGTCGGGGTTGACCCCCGCATAGGCGGCATAGCCGTTGACTACCTCGGCCGGTTGGCACTCGGGATAGCGGTTGAGACGACTTCCCTCGATGGTGAAGGGATAGGCCTGCGGCGCCTCGTTGGCGTTGAGCCAGACATGCCCCTTGCCGCCGATGCGGCGAGCGGATTGATAGGGGGTGAGAGCCCGCACCACGCGGCGAGCCAGATTGGCGATGCTCATGACAAATCCTTCTGCTGTGCGTTTTGCTGTGACTCAATGGCTAAGGCGTTCAACCTGAGGGTGACGGCGTTATTGATGGGGGCATCGAGCCCCCTTGGTGCGGTGTTATTCATGTCCGCTCCTTTTGCAGTGCATTCAATCTCAGCGTCACGGCATTTTTGTGTCCATCGAGCCCCTCGGCCTGTGCGATGCGCTGGACTATGGGGCCGAGCCCCTGGATGCCCTCGACGCTAAGTTCCTGCACAGTGTAGCGGCGCTGGTAATCGGCCAGCCCCAGGCTCGAGCAGGTACGGGCATAGCCGTAGGTGGGCAGGGTGTGGTTGGTGCCGCTGGCATAATCCCCCACCGACTCCGGCGTCCATTGGCCCAGAAAGATGGAACCGGCGTTCTCGAGCTGGTCCAGCAGCTCGCGGGGCGCTTGGGTCTGCACGATCAGGTGCTCCGGGGCGTAGGCATTGGAGATGGCGCAGGCCTCATCCAGCGTGTCGCAAAGGATCACCAGGCTTGAACCCAGCGCCTTGGCGGCGATCTCGCGGCGGCTGAGTTGGGCCAACTGGCGCTTGATCTCGCCCGCAATAGCATCGGCCAGCAGCGGCGAGGTGGTGACCAGCACTACCTGGCTGTCGGGGCCGTGCTCGGCCTGAGAAAGTAAATCTGCCGCCACGAAGGCGGGATTGGCGCTCTCGTCGGCAATCACAAGCACCTCGGAGGGGCCGGCGGGCATATCGATGGCGGCGCCGCACCAGTCGCGGGAAACCTGCCCCTTGGCCTCGGTCACGTAGGCGTTGCCCGGGCCGAAGATCTTGTCCACCTTGGGGATCGTCTGCGTGCCATAAGCCATGGCGGCGATGGCCTGAGCACCGCCGATGGCGAATACCTTCTCGACCCCGCAGGCGCGGGCGGCAAACAGTATCTCGTCGCTGGCGGGGGACGGGGTGCAGAGCACCACTTCACGACAACCGGCCAGGCCTGCCGGAATGGCCAGCATCATGACGGTGGAGGGGAGCGGCGCGCTGCCCCCAGGCACATAGAGACCGACCCGGCTGATGGGGTGGGTGCGCAGCTCGCACACCACGCCGGATTGGATCTCTACCCGCACCACGGGCTGTGCTTGCGCTGCATGGAAGGTGCGAATATTGGCAATGGCAGCCTTGATGGCGTCTTTGATGTCGTCATCCAGACGCCCGCAAGCGGCCTCGATTTCGGTCTCGCTGACACGCAGCTGTTCACGGGGGGCGCGCTCGAAGCGCAGGCTCAGCTCGCGCAGGGCCTCGTCGCCACGGCTGCGGACGGCTGCGATGATCTCCTTTACCACTGCGCCGATATCGGCCTCGTCATTGAGGGCAGGGCGGGTCAGCACGTCGGCCTGCTGGGCAGGGGAGAGGGTTTTCCAGATCAGGGTCTGCATGATGTCCCTTCCTTATTCCATCATTTTTTCGATGGGCAGCACCAGAATGGAGCTGGCGCCGAGGGCCTTGAGCTGCTCCATGGTCTCCCAGAACAGGGTCTCGCTGGAAACCACGTGCAGGGCCACCTGATTGGTGTCACCGGCCAGCTGCATGATGGTGGGGCGCTCGGCGCCCGGCAGCAGATCCGTGATGGCATCGAGCTTGTCTTTCGGGGCGTGCAGCATGATGTACTTGCTCTCGCGGGCCTGCTGCATCCCCTGGATGCGGGGCAGCAACTTGTCGATGAGCTTCTGTTTGGCCTCATTCAAGGGGTTGGGGGCCTGCACCAACACCGCCTTGGAGCGGTAGATCACTTCCACCTCTTTGAGACCATTGGCTTCCAGGGTGGCACCGGTGGAGACCAGATCGCAGATGGCATCGGCCAGACCCGCGCGCGGTGCCACTTCCACCGAGCCGCCCAGCATGACGCTCTTGAAATTGAGCCCCTTCTCATCGAAGAAGCGTTTGAGCAGACCCGGGTAAGAGGTGGCGATGCGTTTGCCTGCCAGACTTTCGGGCCCTGTGTAGGCGACATCGTCCGGTACTGCCAGCGAGAGGCGGCAACCCCCGAAATCCAGCTGCTTGAGGGTTTTCACTTGTGCAGGCAGTCCCTGGGAGGCGCGAATGAGCTGCGCTTCTTCCAGCACGTTTTCACCTATGATGCCAAGGTCGACCACCCCTTCCATCACCAGACCGGGGATGTCGTCATCACGCACCCGCAGTATGTCGATGGGCATGTTTTCCACATGGGCGATGAGACGCTGCTCCCGCAGGTTTATCTTGAGGCCGCAGCTCTTGAACAGGGCTTGGGAGTCCTGGCTCAGACGACCGGACTTTTGCATGGCGATACGCAGGCGTTGTGTTTCCATTTGCTCGATTTCCTTCTAGTCAAAAACGAAAAAACCCTCGGAAGTATGTGCTTCCGAGGGTTTATGAATCTTGCGGTCCTTTTGGAAGTCACCAGTTAAGTGTCTTCCAGCAGTCAACCTCCTGAAAGACTAGTCGGGATGATGATGGTGGTGATGAGTCTTCAGCAGGGTGAACTTCATGTAATCAATCCTTTACAAAGAAGATGTCGTAGTTGACGCTCGATTTAAACTACCTTCCTTGACAGAAAAAGCAACCCGAAATTGTGATTTCATCGATTAAAGTGAAGAAAACGGTTTTCTGGTCGATAACTAGACAAGATGCCCCAGAGGAGTCGAGATCATGCCAAGCCAGGACCTGTTATTCCCCATTTTGCCCAGAGCGCCTGCTGCCCCGAATCCTGACGACATCAAGCGGGAAGTGACCCAGATCAGCAAGAAACACCAGTTGCGCAAGACCAGCACGGACAACGGCGAATCCCAGCAGCGCCAGCAAGCCTATCCCAATGCCAAGCGTGATCAGCCAAAGGCAGAAGAGGATGATCACAAGCCGGACCCCGACCATCAGATCGATCTCTTCGTCTGAACGCATTATCAGTCCCGCTTTCGCCACGCTTTTGGCATAATGCCCGCTTTTGCAGCGGGACGCCCCTTTGACCATCCAGACCCTGTTCAAGCCAGATGGCCCTCTGGCCAGCCACATCGACGGCTTTGTTGCCCGCGCCCCGCAGCTGGCCATGGCCGAGGCTGTTTCCAGCGCCATCAAGAGTGGTGGCCGCCTGCTGGTGGAGGCGGGCACGGGCACCGGCAAGACCTACGCCTATCTGGTGCCAGCGCTGGAATCCGGCAAGCGGGTGGTGATCAGCACCGGATCCAAGAACCTGCAAGAGCAACTCTTCTACCGGGATCTCCCGACCATCACAGGCGCGCTCAGTTACACACCACCAGTAGCCCTGCTCAAGGGGCGAAGCAACTATCTGTGCATAGAGCGGATGAATCGGCTGCTTAGTGAATCCCATCTGCAAAAGCCCGACATCCTCAACGATCTGGTCAAGGTCAAATCCTGGTCTACCGCCAGCGACAATGGTGATGTGGGGGATATTCCTGGATTGCAGGAGAACGCCGAGATCCTCGCCCATGTCACCAGCACCAACGACAACTGCCTCGGTCGCGACTGCCCCTATTACGACGACTGCCATCTGGTAGTGGCTCGCCGCCGCGCCATGGATGCCCAGGTAGTGGTGATCAATCATCACCTCTTCTTCGCCGATATGGCGGTGAAAGACACGGGATTTGGCGAGTTGGTGCCCGAAGCACAGGTGTATGTGTTCGACGAGGCGCACCAGCTGCCGGAGATCGCCACCAACTACTTCGGCAAGTCGGTGGGCAGTCGCACCATCCAGGATCTGGCGCAGGATATGCAGCTGGCCTATCGGGCCGAGGCGCACGACATGGGGCAGCTTGGCAAGGCGGCGGACCGGCTCTCCATCGCCAGTCAGGACTTGCGTCTCGCCTTCGGGGTGGATGGCGGGCGCGGCAATACCCGCGACATGTTGCGCCATCCGCTCTGGGCCCAGGCACTGGCCCGCCTCAATGATGCCCTCGGGCTCTGTTACGAGGTGCTTAAACTGGCGCTGGGGCGTGGAGAGCAGCTGGATCATGCCTTCGAGCGGATCTGCGAACTGCGCACCCGTTTGGGGGAGGTGCTGGCCATCAACCAGACCGGTTTCTCCTACTGGTATGACTGCTCGTGGCTTCACTTTTCCCTCAATATCACCCCGCTGTCGGTGGCCGAGCGGTTTGGCGCCGAGGTGCTGCGGCCCGAGGTGGCCTGGATCTTTACCTCTGCCACCCTGACGGTGGATATGCGCTTCGATCACTTCAAAGCCGAGCTGGGACTGGCCGGCAGCGCCGAGCTTATTCTCGACAGCCCGTTTGACTACGCCGAGCAGGCGCGGCTGTGTGTGCCCCGTTTTCTGCCCGAGCCCAATGCCTTCGGGCGGGGCGAACAGCTGGCCCAGTTGATGATCCCCCTTATCAACAAGACGCCGGGGGGCTGTTTTTTCCTTTGCACCAGCCATCAGGTGATGCGTCAGGTGGCCGAGGTGCTGCGCCGTGAAATTGGCCGCACCGTCTTGCTGCAGGGGGAGGATAACAAGCAGCGACTGCTCAAGGAGTTTGTGGAGAATGGCCGCGCCGTGCTGGTGGCCACCAGCAGTTTCTGGGAAGGGATAGACGTGCGGGGGGCTGCGTTGTCGTGTGTTATCATCGACAAGCTGCCATTTGCCAGCCCCGACGACCCGTTGCTCAAGGCGCGGGTCGATGACTGCAAGCTCAAAGGGGGCGATCCCTTCGCCGATATACAGTTGCCCAAGGCGGTGATTGCCTTGAAACAGGGGGTCGGGCGGCTCATTCGTGATCGCAGTGATCACGGTGTACTGGTCATCTGTGATCCACGCATGGTCAACAAACCCTACGGCGCCACCTTTATCAAGAGTTTGCCAGCCATTCCCCGTACGCGGGCGTTGGGGACGCTGGGTAACTTCTTCGATCGCTGTGAGTGAGCCTGCCGGTGCGCCTTCAGCCTGCCCTGAACGGATTGCGCTGAAAAAAATACACTGATTTGAACAGCCAGTGAGTTCGTCCTGGACTTGCCGGTTATGTAATTGACTGATGTTATAGAGATTGGAAAGCATGAACGAGTTGAAGATCCTGGCCGTTGATACCGCCACCGAAGCCTGCTCTGTCGCCTTGCTGGTGGGTGACACGCTGTTCTCCCGCTGGGAAGAGGCGCCTCGGGATCACACCCGTAAAATTTTGCCCATGGTTCAGGCTGTGTTGGACGATGCCGGGATAACCCTGGGCGAGCTTGATGCCATCGCCTTCGGCCGTGGCCCGGGTTCCTTTACCGGCGTGCGGATCGGGATCAGCGTGGCTCAGGGGCTGGCGTTCGGCGTTGGCGTGCCGCTCATCGGCATCTCAACATTGGCTGCCATGGCGCAGGGTGCTCGCCGGCTGGAGGGCGCCGAGCGGGTGTTGACCGCCATCGATGCGCGCATGGGGGAGGTTTACTTCGGTCAGTACGAGCTGAAGGATGGCCGCATGCAGCTGGTAGGTGACGAAGTGGTGAGCGATCCGGTCGCTCTGGTGGCTGACCGTACGCTGGCACATGGCAAGCTGACTGGCAGCTGGAGCCACGTTGGCACCGGTTTTGAAACTTATGGCGAAGCCCTTGCTGATCTTGCTGCAGAGCTGGCGGTGAGCCAGGTGCGTTTCCCGGCTGCGGTTGACATGCTGCCGTTGGCACGCGCCGCCTGGCTGGCGGGGGAGGCGGTGCCGGTGGAGCAGGCCACGCCTGTCTATTTGCGAGACAAGGTGACCTGGAAAAAACTGCCGGGCCGCGAATAACGGCGAAAAGCCGTGGCATTGATGGTGCTCTTACTGCATACCACCAGGGTTGGTAACGCGCCCGGTATCTGTATCCCAAAAAGGAGAGTGACATGATCAAGCGTGCGATGGTGATAGGGTTGGCAGGCTTGCTGCTCGGTGCATGCAGCTCGGTACCCAAGGAGCTGGCGTATGAGCCGGCAAACCAGCTGGTGGCTTATCAGCCCGGCTTGGTTGGTCAGGAAGGCAAGCCTGCCCGCTGGAGCGGGGTCATTTCTGCGGTACATAACAAGGCGGATCAGAGCGTCGTCGAGGTGGTCTATCTGCCGCTCAAGTCCAACGGCGTGCCGGAGCAGACCGAGCAGAGCCCGGGCCGATTTCTGGCCATCATGGAGGGATTTGTCGATCCGACCCTGTACGCCAAGGGACGCAGCCTGACGGTGCTGGGTACCATAGACAAACCGGTAGACAGCCAGATTGGCGAGCACAAGTATCGCTTCTCCGTGCTCAATGCCAACTCCAGCAAGCTGTGGCCGCCGGTGAAGGAGGTGGAGATCCGCTACATGGACCCTTACTTCTACGACCCCTTTTATGATCCCTTCTGGCCGAGACGGCCGCTGCGCCGCTAAGGTTGCTCATGACTGTCACCATGCAGGAGAACATGGTCACCCTGGCCGATGGTCGGCGGGTGGCCTTGCTTGAGAACGAACAACCGGCCCCTGGTCAGCAGGGCAAGCCGCTGCTGATCGCGCTGCACGGCTGGCTCGACAACGGCGCCAGTTTTCTGCCTCTGGCACCCTATCTGGCAGATGTTCATCTGGTCTGTGTCGATCTGCCGGGTCATGGTCATTCAGATCACAAGGCTACCCCTTATGTTTTTGTTGACTGGCTTGATGATCTCTACCAGATCGTTCAGGCGGCAGGCTGGTCCCGTTTTATCCTGCTCGGTCACTCCCTCGGTGCCCTGATCGCTTCTGCTTATGCCGGTGTCTTTCCCGAGCAGGTCGAGCGACTCATCATGCTGGAGGGGCTGGGACCACTGACCCAGCCCGATGACACTGTGCCGGAGCAACTGCGTAAAGCGATCTTGAATCGCAGCCGCACTCGCGAGCGAGCCCCCAATGGTTTCGCCTCCATCGACGAAGCGGTAATGGCCCGTTGCAAGGTGGCGGATATAGCCCCATCGGCTGCCCGCCTTATCTGCGAACGGCAGCTGGTTGAACGTGCAGGGCGCTGGTATTGGCGCAGCGATCCCCGCCTGTGGGATCTCTCACCGATGCGCATGAGCGAAGGCCAGGCCCAGGCGCTGATCCGTGCCATCCGTTGTCCTGTGCTCTTTATCCGGGGCGAGCAGGGCTTTGCCAGTCTGCTGGCGCAGTGGCAGCTGCGTCATGGTGCATTCGAGCGGATAGAAAGGGTCGTTTTGGCGGGAAACCACCATTTTCATATGGAAAATTCGGCAGATACCGCCGTTTGTATCGAAAAATTTTGTCAAATTCGTTAGAATCACCGGCTTTGAATCATTCCAGGTTTGTCTTCCTCCTCACATTTTCTGTTGTTAATTTGCTGTTAATTGATGTTGCCCTATGTAAGTATGTGCGGCATTAGAGCATGAGCTTAAAACAACCAATTGAAATGGATGTGAACAGGGACGGAGGCAACACAGTGAGCGCACAGGTGCTAGTTATGCAGGAGAAGTTCGTGGAAAAAGTCTGGCTGAAGCGTTATCCGGAAGGGGTCCCCGCCGAGATCAATCCAGACCAATACAGCTCCCTGGTCGAAATGTTTGAAGAGTCGGTGACCGAGTTTGCCGATCAACCTGCCTTCGTCAACATGGGGCAGACCATCACCTACCGCCGGCTGGAAGAGCAGTCCCGCGCCTTTGCCGCCTACCTGCAAAACGAGCTCAAGCTCAGCCAAGGTGATCGGGTAGCGGTCATGATGCCGAACCTGCTGCAATATCCCATTGCCGTGTTCGGCATACTGCGCGCCGGCATGATAGTGGTGAACGTCAACCCCCTCTATACCCCCCGTGAGCTGGAACATCAGCTCAAGGACTCAGGCGCCAAGGCCATCGTCATCGTCTCCAACTTTGCCCATACATTGGAAAAAGTGGTCTACGACACCCCGATCAAGCACGTCATCCTGACCCGCATGGGTGACAACCTGGGGCTGGCCAAGGGCACGCTCGTCAACTTCGTGGTGAAATACGTCAAGAAGCTGGTGCCAAAATACAACCTGCCCCATGCCAGCACCATGCGCCAGGCCCTCGCCAAGGGTCGCTATCTGCAATACATCAAGCCCGAGATCACCAATGACGATCTCGCCTTCCTGCAGTATACCGGCGGCACCACGGGTCTCTCCAAGGGCGCCATGCTGACCCACCGCAACATGATTGCCAACGTCGAGCAGTGTCTTGGCGTCTACGGCCCCATGCTGGAGCGTGGCAAGGAGTTCGTGGTCACGGCGCTGCCGCTCTACCACGTCTTTGCTCTGACGGTGAACTGTCTGCTGTTCATGCGCATGGGCGGGTACAACCTGCTTATCAGCAACCCGCGCGACATACCGGGCTTTGTCAAAGAGATCAGAAAATACCCTTTCACCTGCATCACAGGGGTCAACACTCTGTTCAATGCCCTGGTCAACAACGGCGAGTTCCAGTCGATGGATTTCAGCAAGCTCAAGTTGACCATAGGGGGTGGCATGGCGGTGCAACGGGCGGTCGCCGAACAGTGGAAGGGGCTGACCGACACCCCGCTGCTGGAAGGCTATGGGCTGACCGAGTGCTCCCCTCTGGTGAGCGTCTGCCCCTACGACCTGCTCGATTACAACGGCTCCATCGGTCTGCCGGTCTGCTCTACCGATATCCGGCTGGTGGATGACGCCGGTCAGGTGATCACCGAGCTCGGCAAGCCGGGCGAGATGCAGGTGCGCGGCCCGCAAGTGATGGTAGGTTACTGGCAGCGACCGGAAGCCACCGCCGAGGTGATGCAGGATGGCTGGCTCTGTACCGGTGATATCGCCGTGTGCGACGAGCAGGGTTTTTTCAAGATTGTTGATCGCAAGAAGGACATGATCCTGGTATCGGGTTTCAACGTCTATCCGAACGAGATCGAGGACGTGGTGGCGCTTCATCCCAAGGTGCTGGAAGTGGCCGCCGTCGGCGTGCCGCACAAGGTATCCGGCGAGCTGGTGAAGATCTTCGTGGTCAAGAAAGATGCAAAGTTGCAGGAGGACGAGATAATTGCCCACTGCCGCACACATCTGACTGCCTATAAGGTGCCGAAACTGGTAGAATTTCGCGACGAACTTCCCAAGACCAATGTGGGCAAGATCCTGCGGCGCGTGCTGCGCGACGAGGAAATTGCCAAGCAATAACGGGCGATCCGCCGCTGTCATGCAAAACCGTGGGTCAATCCACGGTTTTTTCTTTTGGCCCTGATCAACGCGCAGGCAACGATGCACTATCAACTTATCACTCAGCAAGCCGAACTGGAGCAGTATCTCGCCTCCCTGGCCGACGTTCCCCTGGCCATCGATACTGAATTCGTTCGCACCCGCACCTATTACCCCCAGCTGGGTCTGTTCCAGATCTATGATGGTGAGCATCTGGCGTTGCTGGATCCGCTCACCCTGGATCTCGCCCCCCTTTGGCAACGGCTCGGTCGGGCAGGGCAGATCGCCATACTGCACGCCTCCGGCGAAGACCTTGAACTGATCCAGCATGAAGCCGGTCACCTGCCCAATCAGATGCACGACACCCAGCTGGCAACGGCCTTCCTGGGCTATGGTGTCTCTGTGGGTTTTGGTGCGCTGGCCAAGGAGTTTCTCGGGGTGGATCTGGTCAAGGATCAGGCGCGTACCGACTGGCTCGCTCGCCCGCTCACCGAACGTCAACTCGAATACGCAGCCGCCGATGTGCTCTACCTGATGCCCCTCTACGAGAAGGTGATGGCCAAACTGCACGAAAGCGGCAAATTTGCCTGGTTCGAGCAGGAGTGCCAGAACCACTCGGCTCGCAAGACCCAGGGCAGCGATCCCTATCAAGCCTATCTCGATATTATCAACGCCTGGCAACTGGGCCGCCGCGAACTGGCCATACTGCGCGAGCTGGCTGCCTGGCGTCAGCAGGAAGCGGTGCGTCGTGATCTGGCTCTCAATTTCGTGGTCAAGGAGCTGCACCTGTTCAAGGTGGCTGAGCGTCGTCCGGCCTCCCTGCGCGACCTCAACGAATTGGGTCTGGCTCCCATCGAAATCAAGATCCATGGCAAGCGGATGCTGGACATAGTGGCCCAGGCCCAGCGCAGCGAGCCGGATAGCTGGCCCGAGCCGATCCGCCGACTGGTGGATTATCCCCAGTACAAGGCTGAACTCAAGCGCATCAAGGGGATGGTGGAAGAGAAGGCCAAGGCCTGCAATATTCCGCCTGAACTGGTGGCGAGCAAGAAGATCATTCACCAGTACTTCACCTGGAGCTGGCGCATGAGCGATGAAGAGCGCGCCCGCAGCGACAAGCCCATGTTGCTGCAAGGGTGGCGTCATGAGCTGGTGGGTCATTTGCTGGCCCAATAACAGACACCAAAAGAGAGATGGGCCGCTAGGCCCATTTTTTATATCTGCCTTAGCGTAGCGGGTAGTGATAACGGGCGAGGATCCGGGCGTATTGCGGGCTTTGCATCAGCGCCCGTATGGCCTCATCAAGGCGCTGCAACTGCGGCTCTGTGGTAGTGCGGCGATTTAGCATCAAATGCACGGGGTTTTGCTGGATATCGAGCAAGGTGGTCAGTTTATCGAGGGATATGCCCGCGAGGGCCAGTTCCTGCATGCCCATGGGATCCATGACCACCCCCTGAATGCGCCCCGCCAGTAGCAGCTTGATCAATTGCTCCATCCGCAACCTGACGATCAGACGGTCCGTCACCTGGGGGGCCTGCATGAAGGTGCGAAAATCCGCCCCATAATCAAAGTCGCGCAGGACGCCTATGGTGAATTGGGTGAGGGGCAGCAGCTCGGATAGCTGGTCGACCCCTTGCCAGCGTGCTTTGTCCTGGCGTCGGATGATCAGCACTGTGCTTTCATGGCGATAGGGGATGGAGAAGCGGGCAAACTGTTCCCGTTGAACTGTCTTGTTGGCCGTCATCGTCATCTGGAGGGAGCCGAACTCGAGCTCGCGCAGAGTACGGGCCCAGGGCATTTCGATGTAGCGGGCCTCGAAGTCGGCCCGGTTGAAGATGGCCTCCAGCAGTTCTATGTCCAGCCCCTGCAACTGTTGTTGTTCATCGCGAAAGCTGAACGGGAGCCAGCTTGACCAGCCCACGCTCAGTGACTCCTGTGCCCAGGCGGTGAAACACAAACACCATAACAACAAGACTCTGTACACGGGAACATCCCTGTTCAGCACGGTTGTTGTTGATTATTGGATAGAAGCGACAGCCTGACCAGCCGGAAAGAGAGGATGCACGAATGTGCATCCCTTAGAGTTCGTGAGCGTGGAACCCCTTGTCATAACGGGTTTCGCAGCGCGGACAGCGTTGCAGGGTCGGATCCTGCTCGAGTTGCTCGATGGAGAGCGGCTCCTCGCAATCGGAGCAAAGACCATAAAGGCCCAGATCCATTTGACAGAGAGCAGCATCGATCCGCTTGAGGCTTGCCACACTCTGCTCCACCTTGGGCAAATCGAGACGACTGGTCAGATCAACCAGCTGATCTCGCTCGCAGTGATCCACTTTTTCCGCCCACTCGTCACGCCGGCAGGCTTTGAGCTGATCGATCAGCTCTCCTCTTACTTGCGCCCAGTCAGCCAGCAGGCGTTCACGCCACACGGCCAACCGGGCTTGCGTCATTTCACACACACTAGCCCCCAACAGACGAATTACAAATCCAGGGCAGTATAGGGAAGCGACAGGATTATCAAGATGATATGCGTCAAGTAAAGGACGGTTAGATCACAGTTTTCGTGGCTTGCAACAGGGCCTCGCGAATGGGATCCGTCTCCTTGAACAGGCGGATATCACGAAACAACAGGTCGGCTTGCGGGTATTCCCGCTTGAGGTAGCTGAACCACTGCTTGATGCGGCTGGGATAGTAATCTGCCTTCTCGCTCGCCAGATCCTGCTCCGTATAGCTCACCATCAGCTGCAACACTGCTGCCCAGCTCATGTGAGCGCAGCCGGTCTTCATCACGTTGGCCAGATTGGGGAGGGAGATGGCGCCCCGGCCCACCATAAGGGCGTCGCAACCGGAGACACTGGCGCAGGTCAGGGCATCCTGGTGATCCCAGATCTCGCCATTGGCGGTGACGGGGATGGGCAGGGCGCGGCGGATGGCGTCCACATACTCCCAATGAGCCGGCGCCTTGTAGCCTTCGCGCTTGGTGCGGGCATGGACCGCCAGCTCGTTGGCGCCAGCCTGATAGACAGCCTGAGCATTCTCCAGGTAGAGATCCTTGTCATCGTAACCGAGACGGATCTTGGCACTGACCGGCAGATGGGCGGGCACCGCCTCACGCACCGCCTTGACGATGCGGTAGACGGCCTCGGGCTCCTTGAGCAAGACGGCGCCCCCCTTGCTCTTGTTCACTGTGGGGGCAGGGCAGCCAAAGTTGAGATCGACCCCCGGTGAACCGAGCTCGATGGCACGCACAGCATTTTCTGCCAGCCATTCAGGGTGCTGCCCCAGCAGTTGTACTCGCACAGGTGTGCCGGCGCGGGTCTTGCCGCCCTGCTTGAGTTCGGGCGCGATCCGATAAAACACCTTGGCAGGCAGCAGCTGATCGACCACACGGATAAATTCGCTCACGCAGAGGTCGTAGTCGTTGACGGAGGTGAGGACCTCCCGCATCAGGTGATCCAGCACCCCCTGCATGGGGGCCAAAATAACGCGCATAGCTGCTTCCGAAGACAAGGGGAGAAAAAAGAGCGCAGATTGTAGTGGCAATGGCCGGCGTTGTCAGCCGTCAGCCCACACGTCGGGATGAATCAGCCACCTAACGCAAGGGGATGAACATCATAACGCGCATAACTGGTTCCGAAGGCAAGGGATTGCAGAGACGATAGCCGTTGGCAGCTTCATTGAGTCTGATGAGCCGCAGATTGCTGCGGAGATAGCCGACGTTGTCGGTTTTTGGGCCAATTCTGTTAGGCTAAGCAGAGGTGCATTGTAAAGGAGCGGCCATGAAACGTTGGTGTCTGATGGGGTTGGGCTGGCTGGCCTTCGTGACCGGCATTGTCGGGATAGTGCTGCCACTGCTGCCAACCACTCCCTTCATGTTGCTGGCGGCGGCGCTGTTTGCCCGTTCTTCTCCCCGCTTTCACCGCTGGCTGCTGGCTCACCCCTGGTTCGGGCCGCCCATCGTCGACTGGCAGCTGCACCGCGGCATTCGCCGCCATGCCCGCCGCCGTGCTGTCGTCTTTATCCTGCTCTCTTTCTCTGTGTCCCTGGCGGTGGTGCCTCTGCTGTGGGTCAGATTGCTGCTCATTGCCATAATGGTGATCCTGCTCACCTGGTTAATACGTTTGCCAGTACTGGAGCCAGTTGCAATGGAGAAGTGAAGTCCCTAAGCTATTGCGGCAATAATGCTATGGAGTCGGCCTGTCATGTTGCGTGATGGGCCTTTTTATTTCCCGCTGGCGGGAAGATGAGATAAACGGCCATCTGGGTCGAAAAACAAACGGTCAAACCATGAATCCGGAAACCCTGAAATTTATCGAAGCGAGCATCAAGACCATTCCCGACTATCCGAAGCCGGGCATTCTGTTTCGTGACATCACCAGCCTGATAGAGAATGCGGAGGCCTTCAAGGCCACCATCGATCTGCTGGCCGAGCATTATCGTGATCAAGGGATCACCAAGATCGTCGGTACGGAAGCCCGCGGCTTCATCTTCGGTGCGCCGGTCGCCTATGCCATGGGCTTGGGGTTTGTGCCTGTGCGCAAGTCTGGCAAACTGCCCCGCGCCGTGATTGAAGAGTCCTATGCCCTCGAGTACGGCACCGACACCCTGCAACTGCACACCGATGCCATAGTGCCGGGTGACAAGGTGCTGGTGGTTGACGATCTGCTGGCGACCGGCGGTACCGTCGATGCGACCGTCAAGCTTATCCGCCGTGCCGGTGGTGAGGTGGCCGATGCGGCCTTCATCATCTCACTGCCGTCCCTGGGTGGTGATGCCCGCCTGACTGCAGCCGGCATCAAGGTCGTCTCACTGGTCGAACTGGCCGGCGAATAATCCCCCAGTATGCAAAGCAGGCCTCGTCAGCCTGTTGCGCGTCTTGAAACCGGTGCCCGTCCGGGCATCGGTTTGAAATTCAAGCGATCCCTCCCGACCTCGCCGATAGCCGATACAGCCCAACATCCATTTGTGTTAGCATTCTGCCTCAATGCCTTGTTATCCCTGCATCGAGATTTATGAGCTATCAGGTTCTGGCGCGTAAATGGCGCCCCCATACGTTTGAACAAGTGGTAGGCCAGCATCATGTGCTGACCGCCTTGACCAACGCCCTGGATCAGGGGAGGTTGCATCATGCCTATCTGCTCAGCGGTACCCGAGGGGTCGGCAAGACCACCATAGCCCGCATTCTGGCCAAGAGTCTCAATTGCGAGCAGGGGATCAGCAGTCACCCGTGCGGCGTATGCGACACCTGCCGCGAGATCGATCAGGGCAACTTTGTCGATCTGCTGGAGATTGACGCCGCCTCCCGCACCAAGGTGGAAGATACCCGCGAGCTGCTCGATAACGTGCAGTACCGCCCGGCCCGTGGCCGCTTCAAGGTGTATCTCATCGATGAGGTACACATGTTGTCGCGTCACAGCTTCAATGCCCTGCTCAAAACCTTGGAAGAGCCGCCCCCCTATGTGAAGTTTCTGCTGGCCACCACGGATCCGCAGAAGCTGCCCATTACCATTCTCTCCCGTTGCTTGCAGTTTCATCTCAAGAGTCTGGATCAGACCCAGATTGCCAAGCAGCTGGAGTGGGTGCTGGATCAGGAAGCTCAACCGTTCGAACCGCGTGCCCTGCTGGCCCTGGCCAAGGCGGCCGATGGCAGCATGCGCGATGCCCTGAGTCTGACCGATCAGGCGCTGGCCCATGGCAATGGCAGCGTGCGCCTTGAAAGCGTGCTGGCCATGTTGGGCACCCTGGACCATCGCCATTTGCACCAGTTGCTGGAGGCGATCCTGCGCCAGGATGCTGCGGCCACCATGGCCAAGATCACTGAAATTGCTACCCTGGGCCCCGATTTTGATCAGCTCCATGCCGAGCTGGAAGGTCTGCTGCACCGCATTGCCATGGCACAGCTGTTGCCTGCCACAGTGCAGGAGCAGGGGGCCGATGCCGAGTCTCTGCTGCAACTTGCCCAAGCCATGAGCCCGGAAGAGGTGCAGCTTTGTTACCAAATCGTGCTGGGGGGACGAAAAGATCTGCCCTGGGCACCGGACGGTCGCACCTCGCTGGAGATGACGTGCTTGCGCATGCTGGCTTTCTCCCCGCGTCGTGAGGCCGTGCATCCTGCCAATCTCACGGTTCTGCCACCCTCAATGGCGGGAGGGATGGGAGCTGCACCGGCCCAGCTGGGAAAGTCCCGCGGGGCTGACTCCGCCCCGACGCTGGCCACTGCGATTGTGGCTCCCCTTGCTGCCCCCGGCTCCGTGTCGGCAGAACATACCGCCACCCAGATGGTGCCCCTTGTTGCACATGCCGTGCTCGAGACGGATGAGCAGGAGATGGCCAGCGATGAGCTGAGCGCGCCGCTCTTTGTCGAACAGGACGAGTTGCTGCGCGAAGCGCAGCAGATGGGCTACGAGGCGCAGCCTGTCATGGATGCGCCGAGCGCCCCGATCAGCACCGTTGTGGCTGCCGATAAGGCGATGCAGCACCTTCCTTCAGACATGGCAGTGGCAGCTGAGCAACCCACCGAGGTGCCGGCTGAGACAGCCGCCGAATCGGTTGTTGAGCCTGAAGCCGCGCCGTCTGCCGCGTCCAGCATGCAGAGCCTGCTGGGCAAGCGCAATCTACTGCGCAGCCGATTGCGCAGCGAGCCTGCGACAGCCCAGGCCCCGCGTGTTGCACCCATCAAACCGGTGGCTGTGCCCGAGGGGCGCCCTGTTGCGCAACCAGCCCTCACTTCACCATCAGCTCCCTGGCAAGGGGCGGCTGTGGTGCCTGTCCATCATTCAGCCCCTGTGACGGCATATGACGAATTGCCGCCGCTGGATGCGTATGATGAGGGGGGCAGCGACTATGAAGAGTATCTGAATCAAGGCTTTGGCGAGTCTGCTGCCAGTACGTCAATGGCGAATGTGGCACAGACGGCGGCTTCGGGAGCCAGTGCAATGCCTGCCTATGGTCAGGCTGCCCCGGCTCAGGCGCCCACCAGGGCTCGCCCCAACCCCGATGATCTGCCGCCCTGGGATCTGGACGGTACGCCGGCCGCGAGGGCGCAGGTAGCGCCTGCCGTGTCCAGCGCCGCCCCCGTGATGCCCCAAGCAGTTGCTACCAGCGAGCCAGCGCCCATGGTTGCCTCCGTGATGGAGACCATAGACTGGGATGAGCTGGAGAGCGACAACCAACCCGAGGAGGGGGAAGAGGTCGCCAGACTGATCCCGTCTTCCTTGCTGGTCAATTGCGGCGATCCCTGGGCCGAGTTGATTGCCCGTACCGGTGTCGGTGGCCGGCTGCGTCAGCTTGCGATCAACTCTGTTATGACCCGGCAGGGAGACAAGGTGTTGTTGACCCTGAAACCCGAACAGCGTCATCTGGTCAGCGACAGGGCCCGTGTCGATCTGGCCGAGATCATAGGCCCCGAGCTTGGCCAAGCCGTGCAGGTGGAGGTGACACTGGGGACTGTGCCGGATCAGGAAACCCCCCTTGAGATCGAGCATCGCCTCTATCTGGGGGTGCGCGAGCAGGTGAGCCGGGATCTGGAGCAGGATCCCAATGTGCAATTTCTCAGACAAAGGTTTGGCGCCGTGCTCCACCAGGAGAGCATAGAGCCGCTGAGCAGTTGAATACGATTCGTTAAAACCCATGCCGGGCCCAGTGCCCGGTTGAAAAGGGGTTTGCCTGTCCCCATTTAGGACAGAACAAGCCCACAGCCCGGCGCTGGATGCCGGATTTCAAGACGAGAGACGACATATGTTTGGTAAAGGTGGAATGGGGAACCTGATGAAACAGGCCCAACAGATGCAAGAGCGCATGCAAAAGATGCAAGAGCAGCTTGCCGAGATGGAAGTAGTCGGCGAAGCCGGTGCTGGTATGGTCAAGGTCACCATGGCTGGCAGTCACAGCGTGCGTCGCATCGAGATCGATCAGAGCCTGATGGAAGATGACAAAGAGATGATCGAAGATCTGGTTGCTGCCGCCGTCAACGATGCCGTACGTCGTGTGGAAGAGCAGAGCAAGAGCAAGATGGGCGAGCTGACCGGTGGCATGCAACTGCCCCCAGGCATGAAGCTGCCCTTCTAAGGATGCTGATGTAAATCCAATGCGTCGATAGGGGGGCGGGCTGAGGGCCAGATCGGTCTGATGCTCCTTGCGATGTGGCGCAGAGTGAGTGTTTCATTCGTTCCTCATCTGGCATCGCAAGCCCTATCAAGCGTGACCAAGACGCAGCTGATACAGGGATCTGTGTCAGCTGCGTTTTTTATGGCGCTTTTTCCGATTAAGCGCCCCGGTGCCGGGCTGGTGTAATGGCAGCCCCGAAACCAATAAGGCGCCCTCGGGCGCCTTATTGGTTTGTGCACGCGCTTGCGCGTCATCACTGGGGTGTTGCCACCTTGCTTAACTCAGCCAGCCTGCTGCCATGGCAAGCTTGCCGCACAGTGCGGCAAGCACTATGCCAAGCAGGGTGCGTAGCAGCCAGATCACCACCAGCTGGCCCACACTCACCGGGATCCGGGTGGCCAGGATGCAGGGTATGGAAGCGGAGAAGAAGAGAACCGAGCTGACCGATACCACTGCGGTGACATAGCGCACCAGCAGGTCGGCATCTTTGAGCAAAATGGCGGGCAAGAACATCTCTGCCAGCCCGGTAGAAAGTGCCCTGGCAGTTTCCAGCGGTTCGCCCAGTTCCAGCAGCCAGGTGAGAGGCCACAGCAGCCAGCCCAGCAGGTCGAACAGCGGTGTGTGTTGCGCCAGCAACAGACCGAGCAGACCGACCGACAATATGGTGGGCACCACGGCAGCCGCCATCAGCAGGCCATCCTTGAGGTTGTCCTGCAACTGGCGCAGTACGGGTTGCGCCATGCTGGATTGGGTCAACCCAGATGCCAGTGCGGCTTGCCAGCGGTTCTTGCCGGCGGGCAATGGTTCGTCGGTTTCCCCGTGATGGGCCATGTTGGAGATGGGGGGCACGCGCGCCAGGATGGCGGTGATGACAAAGGTGATCACCAGGGTGGACCAGAAATAGAAGTTCCAGTGTTCCATCAGGTTGAGGGTCTTGGCCACTATGATCATGAACGCGGCCGATACGGTGGAGAACCCGGTCGCAATGATGACGGCTTCGCGCACAGTGTATTTACCCGCGAGAAAGACCCGGTTGGTGATGAGCAGTCCCACCGAATAGCTGCCGACGAAAGAGGCGACCGCATCAATGGCAGAGTGCCCCGGCGTGCGCCACAGCGGCCGCATCACGGGCTGCATCAGTACGCCTATCAGCTCCAGCAGACCGAAGCCGAGCAAGAAAGTAAGGGCCATGGCACCAATGGGCACGATAAGACCGACCGACATGGCCAGCTTGTCAAACAGGAAGGGCAGACGATCCGGCGTCATCAGCCAGGCCGGCCCCAGATTGGCAACATACATGAATGCCAGTACCAGGCCGATCAGCTTGAACAGGCTCAGAAGCCGGTCGATGGGACGGGCGCGCCAGCGACCATCCAGCAAGGGTGTGATGGCACCATAGCCAATCAGCAACAGGATCAACCCCACCGCCAGTGGGCGCTGCGCTATCAGAAAACCGGCCAGGTGGTCCACCATGATGGTGCTGCGGCCTGCCAGTTCAAAGGGGATGAAGAAGATGGCGATACCAAACAGGCTGGCTAGCAGCAGCTTGATCCCCGCCGCTGATCGGGTGGGCGCTATCAATGCATTTTCCGGTTCCATACACTCTCCTTGTGGTTGATACCTGTCCGACATCCATCGAACAAATTGTATATACAATACATTTCCACCTTCACAAATAAAACACAAAATTAACCATTGAGAAACAAGCTCAACTTGAGTCTTTTATGAGGGGACCCAGACGACAAAAGGCTTGCCCGGCTCTTTGGGATGAGGGTTTTTGGTTCAGGCGCCAGAACGATGGAATAGATAACCTGTGGCTTGTCTGCGTAGACCCGGTATCGCAGCGCCGCGGGCTTGCAGGGTGTCGCGCTTTTATCCGGGCTGGACCCGCTGTCATGGCAAAATGGATAAAATGTGAGGCCTGTCGGGTAATCAGGATGTCACAGAGACAGGAATCTTTAGACCGACAAAAAATCCATAGCGACAAAAAGCATAAAAAACATTAACTTGGATTTTAAATTTTCGCTTTCGCTCACCCTTATGTCGTTTCATCATTACTATTTACGGAACAGTTATAAAACCTTTGTTCATTTGACTACTTTTCGCGTTTCTCATTGCAGAGTAAGATGCCTCCTCAATAAAAATAAGAATTAGGAGTTCGGGTGTGAAGGCATTAGTAAAGGAAAGGGTATCGCCCTATATAAGCCAGTTATATGAGTGCGGTATTAATGATTCTGACATTAAGTTGGTGGTGGATCAGTTCCGCACCGATGTGTCGGGGAGTTCCTCGCTATTTTTGTTACGGGATGATGACAAAAGCGACGGGATAAAACTCTTTTCAAGCGGCCTGACCGAGGCTCAGCAGCAGTTCTATGTGCAACACCATCGCCAGGATGTGTGGTTCAATCATTATCTGGACAAGGGCTGCCAGGGCATAGTCAATGCCACCACCCTGTCCAATTCGGCAGGATTGCTGGCCAGCTTCGGCGCCCAGTTTGCGGCGGGTGGCGTCTGCCGGGTGAAGGGGCGAGGCCTTAGCAGCCTGTGTACCTATCGTGGTGCCAGCCAGGATGATTTCAGTGCTCAGGATATCTCCTCACTGGGAGAGGTTTATTCCGGCCTGGCTGCCTGGAGCCACCATTATTGGAATCTGCTGGCCCTGGAGACCCAGAACTACCAGCTGCAGCAGCTGGTTAAAAATCATAATAAGCCCAGTGCCATCGTCGATGACAAAGGCCATATCCATTATTCCAATGTGGCCTTCAACCGTATCTCAGATGAAAATGTGGAGCTGCGGGCCATCAATGGTATCTTCTCGCTGCAAAATAAGGAGCAGCAACGCCAGTTCAAAGAGATATTGAATGGCTTTGCTTACCTGTTGCCGGGAGCGAGCGCTTATATGTCCATTCCCCGTCAGGCCAATTTAAGGCCCTTGCTGATCCAGTGCACTCTGATGAGCGGCCTCAGCCGGTTTGAGCGTTATGTGGAAGTGGTGCTACGGGATCCCGAACACTCATTCAATCCCGATATCGAGGCACTGGCGAGCCTTTACCCCCTCACCATCGGCGAGAAAGAGTTGTTGGTGCTGATGAGCAAGGGTTATAGCAGCAACGACATCGCCGAGCTGCGCGGTGTCAAGGTGGAAACAGTCCGCTCGACCCTCAAGGGGGTCTTCAAGAAGACCGACTGCCACAGCCAGAACGAATTGCTGTTGCTGCTGCAATCCATCTCCTGATATTGGGCGAGCTATGCTTGGTGTGGGTCGGACATAGTGTCTGACTTGCGCCTCCCGCCCGGGAGGCTGGTTGGGGGAAGCACAATGGAATCACTAAAAGCAAAGGATTACATGCAGCACAGGCCCATCACGTTCAGCGCTGACATGATGGTGCAATCTGCGGTGGAAAAGTTTCTCAATAGCCGCCAGCTCGGTGGCCCGGTAGTGGATGCACTGGGTCATCTCATTGGTTGGGTGTCCGAGCAGGACTGTATCGCCGTCATGCTCAAAGAGGCCTATCACTGCGAGCAGGTGGCTCAGGTCAAGAATGTGATGCGCAATGAGGTGCTGGCCGTCGGGCCTGATACCAGCATTCTGGAATTGGCCGAGATGATGATGGGGCAAAAGCCCAAGATCTATCCGGTGGTGGAGGAGGGTCGCCTGCTCGGGGTGATCAGCCGTCACGATGTGATGCAGGCGATCCATGCCCAGCTGGGTACCTGCTTCGTGCACAAGGCCCGGGTCTGATCAGGTTGAGTGGAAGGCGTCATCAGGAGCAGGCCGGGTGCCTGCTCTTTTTATTCAGGCATTCTCTTCATACCGGATCTATTCCGGCTTTCATCGCTACCCCAATCGCTTTAAGGCTTGCACCGCTCCCGCCCGCTCTTTAGGATCTGCCGAAGCTTGTCGATATGGCCCCATGCCGGGCTCTCTATTAAGGAATTTGTACCTTGTCTCTCTCTATCGAGGCGCTGCGCCGCCGTCTATCAGCCTGCATGAACCTTGATGCCCGTCGTCTTTCCAGTCGTCTGAACGGGATCAAGAAGCTGCCCGAGGGCAAGCAGATCACAGTGCTGGAGACCATTGCCGCCGATCTGGACGCAGCGCAGGCGCGTTATCAGTCCCGTCTGGCCGGTGTCCCCAAGGTCACGTACCCGGACAACTTGCCTGTCAGCCAGAAGCAGGCAGAGATCGCCAAGGCGATCAGTGAGCATCAGGTGGTGATCATTGCCGGTGAAACCGGCTCGGGCAAAACGACCCAGATCCCCAAGATCTGCCTGGCGCTGGGGCGCGGGGTGAAGGGCTTCATCGGCCACACCCAGCCGCGCCGTCTGGCTGCCCGTACTGTGGCTGCCCGTATCGCAGAGGAAATGGAGTCAGAACTCGGCCAGTACGTGGGTTACAAGGTGCGCTTTACCGATCAGGTGAGCGAGCAGACCCACATCAAGCTGATGACAGACGGTATTTTGCTGGCGGAGATCCAGAATGACCGTATGTTGACCCAGTACGACACCATCATCATCGATGAGGCCCATGAGCGCAGCCTCAACATCGACTTCATTCTGGGTTATCTCAAGCAGCTGCTGCCAAGGCGCCCCGACCTCAAGGTGATCATCACCTCGGCCACCATAGATCCCCAGCGCTTCTCCCGCCATTTCAACAAGGCGCCGGTGATCGAGGTCTCCGGCCGCACTTATCCCGTAGATGTGCGCTATCGGCCGCTGCTGGAAGGGAGTGACGATCGCGACCAGTTGCAGGGTATCTTCGATGCGGTGCAGGAGCTGGCCGAGGAAGGACTGGGGGACATTCTCATCTTCATGAACGGCGAGCGGGAGATCCGCGATACCGCCGATGCCTTGAACAAACTGGGCCTGCGAGATACCGAAGTGCTGCCGCTTTATGCGCGCCTCTCCAACACAGAGCAGAACCGGGTGTTCCAGCAACACGCAGGGCGGCGCATCGTGCTTGCCACCAACGTGGCGGAAACCTCCCTCACAGTGCCGGGCATCCGTTATGTGATAGACCCGGGTACCGCCCGCATCAGTCGCTACTCCTGGCGTACCAAGGTGCAGCGCCTGCCCATAGAGCCGGTCTCCCAGGCCAGTGCCAACCAGCGCAAAGGGCGTTGTGGCCGGGTGGCGGACGGTATCTGTATACGCCTCTACTCCGAGGAGGATTTCAACAATCGTCCCGCTTTTACCGATCCCGAGATCCTGCGTACCAACCTGGCTTCCGTCATTTTGCAGATGCTGGCGCTGGGGCTTGGCAACATGGAGGCCTTCCCCTTCGTCGAGCCGCCCGAGTCGCGCCACATCAAGGATGGCCTGAGCCTGCTCAAGGAGCTGGAGGCAGTAAGAGAGCTGCCTGGCACCCGGGATCAGGAACCCAAACTGCAGTTGACCGACATAGGTCGTCAGCTGTCGCGTATTCCCCTTGATCCACGTTTGGCGAAGATGGTGATCACGGCGGCGCAAACCGGTTGCCTGAGCGAGGTCATGGTGATCACCGCCGGCCTCAGCATCCAGGATCCCCGTGAGCGGCCCATGGAGAAGAAGCAGGCCGCCGATGAGCAACACAAGCGTTTTGAAGACAAGGACTCTGACTTCCTTGCCTTCGTCAATCTGTGGAATTACCTCAAAGAGCAGCAGGATGCACTGGGCAGCAACCCGTTCCGCCGCATGTGCCAGAAGGAGTTCCTCTCCTACCTGCGGGTGCGTGAATGGCAGGATATTCACTTCCAGTTGCGCCAGACGGTGAAAGAGCTGGGCTTTAAAGCCAATCATGAACCGGCGGATTTCAAGACGGTACATTGCGCCTTGCTGACCGGTCTCCTGAGCCATATCGGCAACAAGGATCTGGAGAAGCCCGAGTTTCTCGGCGCCCGCAACGGCCGCTTCCACATTTTCCCGGCCTCGGGTCTGTTCAAGAAGCCGCCCAAGTGGGTGATGGCCGCCGAACTGGTGGAAACCTCCCGCCTCTATGCTCGGGTCAATGCCAAGATTGAACCCGAGTGGGTGGAGCCGCTGGCGGCTCACCTCATCAAGCTGCACCACAGCGATCCCCACTGGTCGAAGAAGAATGGCGCCGTCATGGCCAAGGAGAAAGTGACCCTGTTTGGTCTGACGCTGGTCAATGAGCGCACCATCAACTTCAGCCGCCTCGATCCTGTGCTGTGTCGAGAGCTCTTTATCCGTCGTGCCCTGGTGGAGGGGGATTTCGAGACCCGTCACCGCTTCTTTGGCGACAACCGCAAGCTTCTGGCCGAGGTGGAGGAGCTGGAGCACAAGTCCCGCCGTCGCGACATTCTGGTGGAGGATGAGGACTTGTTCCGCTTCTACGACGCCCGTTTGCCGGAAGAGGTGATATCAAGTCGCCACTTCGACAACTGGTGGAAAGAGGCACAAAAGCAGGACCCAGAGCTCCTCAACTTCGAGCGGGAGATGCTGATGAAGGGGGATGCGGCCCACATCAGTGATCTCGACTATCCCAACTTCTGGCAGCAGGGGCGACTCAAACTTAAATTGAGCTACCAGTTTGAACCGGGGGAGGCGGCCGATGGCGTCACCCTGCATATTCCGCTGCCATTGCTCAATCAGGTGGAGGTAAAGGGATTCGAGTGGCTGATCCCCGGTCTGCGCCATGAGTTGCTGGTGGCGCTGATAAAATCCATGCCAAAGCCGATGCGCAAGAATTTCGTACCGGCCCCCAACTACGCCGATGCGCTGCTTGCCAGCCTCAACCCCGAGCAGGGACCGCTCCTCGATGAGATAGAGCGTCAACTGCGGCGCATGACGGGGGTGACTGTACCCCGCGAGGCGTGGGACTGGGCTGCGGTGCCCGATCACCTGAAACTCACCTTCCGGGTGGTGGACGACAGGCACAAGCCTATTGCGGAAGGCAAGGATCTGGAGGCGTTGAAAGAATCCTTGCGTGGGCGTGTGCAGGAGACGCTGTCCCAGGTGGCGGACGACGACATAGAGCAGTCAGGCCTGACGCTGTGGAGCTTTGGTGAATTGCCGCAGGAATACAGCCAGAAGCGCGGCGGCTTCGAGGTGAAGGCCTATCCGGCCTTGGTGGATGAGAAGGATTCTGTCTCCATCCAGCTGGTGGAGAGCGCTGTGGCCCAGCAGCAGCTGATGTGGGCGGGCCAGCGCCGGCTGGTGCTGCTCAACGTGCCATCACCCATCAAGTACCTGCAGGAGAAGCTGCCCAACAAGGCCAAGTTGGGGCTCTATTTCAATCCGTTTGGCAAGGTGGCAGAGCTTATCGATGACTGCATTGCCTGCGGTTGCGACAAGCTCATTGCACAGCATGGCGGCCTGGCTTGGGATGAGGCCGGTTTTGAGGGGCTCAAAGAGTTTGTGCGCGCCGAGCTCAACGATGCCGTGGTGGAAGTGGCCAAGCAGGTAGAGGCGGTGCTGACCCTCTCCCATGAGATCAAGAAGCGGCTCAAGGGCAAGATGCAGCTCGATACCGCCTTTGCCATGTCGGATATTCAGCTCCAGCTCGACAAACTGATCCATAAAGGCTTTGTGACCGAGACTGGCTGGCAGCGGCTGCCGGACTTGCTGCGCTACCTGCGAGCCATCGAGCGCCGGATGGAAAAGCTGGCCATCGACCCCAACCGGGATCGGGTTTACTTGCTCAAGGTGCAGAGCGTTGAAGCCGAGTACAAGGCTCTCTTGGCCAAGATCCCCAAATCCCAGTTGATCCCGACCGAAGTGGCCAATATCCGCTGGATGATCGAGGAGTTGCGGGTCTCCTTCTTCGCCCAGAATCTGGGGACCCCCTATCCGGTGTCAGATAAACGGGTGCTCAACGCCATCGCCCAGTGCTAATCTGCTGTAGGAGACAGGCAGGTCTTCGTGTCGGTGGCCCTTGCCGCCGACCAGGAAAAGGCTAACGGAGGAGCAAGGATGCTTGGATTCTGGTTAAGCGTGGCAATGGTCAACATCAGTGGCTATCAACCCATAGCCGAGCAAACCTGGGTACAACTGAACCCGGAGTATTACCCGCTACACCGTACTCCGCCGGCCATGTTCGTGGCCTGGCGGGGCAATCAATTTCCCCCCCTTGAGCTCAAGAAAAAGAAGGGCCGCTGGCAGGTGCTGTTTCCGGCCCGGCTGGTGCCCCCTTTTGACCTGTTCGAGGGGGAGGCTCAACTCTCCAAGGCGTATCTGGCACGGCTCAGGCGTATCGATGAGGCCGCCTACGGGCTTGCACCCCTGCTGCCTGCCTTGGATCAGAGGCAGAGCCAACAGGCTGCGCTCCCTGGTCAGGTACCCTTTATGGCGGAATTTTCTTCGCCTGTGATGCCCGGTCAGCCAAGAGCCATCCGTGATGGAGCCGAGCCGCTGCTGGTGAGTCTCAATCTGCGCGCAACCTGGCTGGCGCCGGAGGCCATGCTGGCGAGTGTCGCCCTAGACGAGGCGAAGAGAGAATCGCAACCCGTTGTCACACCGACATCCGTCAACACAACCTTGACGCTGGCGGCTCCCGCTGCCGGTGGCAAGCAGGTCTGTCATCGGGTGGCATCGGGAGAAACCCTGTGGCGCATTGCTGCGACCCTGGCTCAGAACGGCACTGTCACGGGCATAGCGGGGGACACTTACAGCTATCTGCTAGCCATTGTCGATGACAATCGCCCGCTGATGGGCAACGGCATCCGGGTCAAGGCGGGGGATACCCTCTACTGCCCTGCGCCGAAGACGCTGGCGCGCTTCGATGCCCTGAGTCCGGCACAGCGGCAACAGCGTTTTGCCCGGCTGGAGCAGGGGCGTTAAGGTATCTTGTCACTTTTCAGGGCCCATGCTAGTATGCGCCCTCGTTTTGCGAGGTGCTGACCGGTCGCAGTCAGCACCATAAATTCATCTATATGAGATAACCACTATGTCTTTCGTATTCCAAGCTGAAGTCCGTTCTGACCTGGGGAAAGGTGCGAGCCGCCGCCTGCGTCACGCTGACCAAGTTCCTGCCATCATCTACGGTGCCGGCAAAGAAGCTCAGTCCATCACTGTTGACCACAAAAAATTCATCATCGCCCAAGAGAAGCCGGAATTCTACGAATCCGTGCTGACCCTGGTCATCAACGGTGAAGAAGTCAACGTTAAAGTGAAGGCTATCCAGCGTCACCCGGTTAAGCCGAAGCTGGTTCACTTGGATTTCGTTCGCGTTTAATAGCGAGCCAATCTGGTTGAAGAAAAAGCCACTCTCAGGAGTGGCTTTTTGCTGTCTGGCGTTTGATGACGCGTGCAGCCAGTCATGAAAGAGGGCGACCCCGGGGTCGCCCTCTTGGCGTCAGTGGCAAGCCTGCTTGCTGTTACCAGACGGGTTGGGTCAGATAAGGATTGCTTGCCTTTTCTCGGCCAAAGGTGGAGCTGGGGCCATGGCCCGGGATAAAGACAATCTCGTCACCCAGCGGCAGCAGGGTTTCAGTGATCGACTTTATCAAGGTGGCGTGATCACCGCGTGGGAAGTCGGTGCGGCCTATGCTGCCGGCGAACAGCACGTCACCAACCCAGGCGAGTTTTTCGGCCTGGCTGAGCAGGATGACGTGGCCCGGAGTGTGGCCCGGACAGAAATAGACCTCCAGCTCGCAGTTGCCCACTTTCACCTTGTCACCCTGCTCAAGCCAGCTGTCCGGCGTGAAAGCAGGGGTATGGGCGAAGCCAAACATCTGGCTCTGCCGGGGCAGCATGTCGAGCCAGAAGGCATCTTCTTTGTGGGGGCCTGTGATGGCTACGCCAGTTGTTTCGCGCAGCTCTGCGGCGGCGCCCACGTGATCCAGATGGCCATGGGTCAGCAGGATGTGGGTCAGGGTAAGCCCGTGCTGGGTGATGGCTGCGAGCAGCTTGTCGGCCTCGCCACCCGGGTCAATCAGCGCCGCCTGGTGGGTCTCGTCACACCAGATGAGGGAGCAGTTCTGGGCGAATTGAGTGACCGGGATCACCTCGAATTTCAACATAGGGGGTCCTCTTGTTTGACGGGGGTGAGTCAGCCTTGCTGCCGGGCTGCGTGTTGCTCGGCAAAGAAGTCCAGACAGGCCTGCTTCTCACCCCGGAACACGATGCGCTCACGCTTGTTGCCCAGTTGATAGAGATACATGGGGTCGTAGTAGCGGGTCAGCAGCAGGGTGATCCAGGCCAGATGGAGATCGGTGGTGCCGCTGTTGGCTTGCTCGGCGAGAGCGATTTGCATCAGCTGGTCCAGCTCGCGGTGTGCTTGATCGCCAAGGCGGCGCTTGAGGCGGGCCAGCGCATCGGTGAGATAGGCCGCAAACAGTGGCCAGCCTTCTTCGGCGCCAAACATGGCCTGATAACGCAGCCAGAGATCGTGCACATAGTCCTGGCGGATCTGTTCGGCACGCTCGCTCTGCGGCACATCCACCACCACCAGCGGTGCCTCGCACATGGCATCAAACAGGGGGTTGGGCAGGCAGCAGCGACCGATGAGCCGGCTCTCGTCCTCCACCACGAAGGCATGTTCACCCTGGTGGCGGCGCTTGAGCAGTTCGATGGCCAGCTTGTTTTCAAAATTGATGTTGCTGGGCTGGCCCCCTGGAAGCTGACCAAATGACGAGCCCCTGTGATGGGCATGCCCTTCCAGATCCACCGCCTGAGTCACGTGCTCCAGCATATGGGTCTTGCCGGAGCCGGTCATGCCGGTCAGCACTGTCCAGTGACACTCGGCCGCTGCCTTGTCCAGGGTATCGATGAGGAAACGGCGCATCTCCTTGTAGCCACCGGCTACCCGGGGACGGGTGACCCCGGCCTCATGCAACCAGAGTTGCACGGTTTGTGAGCGCAGGCCGCCACGAAAGCAGTAGAGCAGGGTATCGGGCTGTTTTCGCAACTGTGCCAGCCAGCCGTCGAGCCGTTCGGCACGCACGGCGCCCCCCACCAGTTGGTGACCCAGTTCAATCGCCGCCGCCTGGCCTCGCTGCTTGAAGCAGGTGCCCACCTGGGCACGCTCATCGTCAGTCATCAGGGGCAGACTGGTCGAGCAGGGGAAGGCCCCTTCCTTGAACTCGATGGGGGCACGCAAGTCGATAAGCGGGACATCATCCAGAAAAATCCGGGCCAGATCCGAGGTGAGTGGCAGTTGGTTCATCGCAGGACCTCCAAAGATGTCCGAGCCAGATCCGTATCAATAGCAAGCAGCCGCTGACTCATTGGATAACCTCGATAAACTGGTTTCCTGTATAGGCTTTCAGCTGGCCTATGGGGGAGAGGGTCAGCCCCGCTTGTGTCGCGATGGCAAGGAGCTCGGCTTCACTTTCTTTACCGACGGCAACCAGCAAGCCGCCGCTGGTCTGCGGATCGCACATGATGTTGCGGGTGCGTTCATCCATGGCATCGAGCTTGGCGCCATAGGAATCGAAGTTGCGCAGGGTACCGCCCGGTACGCAGCCCTCGGACAGGTAGTAATCTACCTCGTCGAGCAGTGGCAGCGCCTTGAAATCGAGGGTGGCACACACCCCTGATCCTTCGCACATCTCAAGCAGGTGGCCCGCCAGACCAAACCCGGTCACATCCGTCATGGCGTGCACTCCGGGCAGTTCGGCAAAGCGCTGGCCAATCTTGTTGAGGGTGCACATGGCGTTGGGGGCCAGCTGCTCATGCTCTGGCTTCAATTTTCCTTTCTTCTGGGCCGTGGTGAGGATGCCGATACCGATGGGCTTGGTCAGGTAGAGGATGTCACCCGCCTGGGCCGTGTCGTTCTGCTTGATGGCATTGAGCGGCACTATACCGGTCACGGCAAGACCGAAGATGGGCTCGGGGGCATCGATACTGTGGCCGCCAGCCAAGGATATGCCCGCTTCATGGCACACCTGGCGGCCGCCATCTATCACCTGCTGCGCAATCTCGGGAGCGAGCGTGTTGATGGGCCAGCCAAGGATGGCAATGGCAACGATGGGCTTGCCGCCCATGGCGTAGATGTCGCTGATGGCGTTGGTGGCCGCGATGCGGCCAAAGGTAAAGGGATCATCGACGATGGGCATGAAGAAGTCGGTGGTGGAAACAATGCCCTGACCGTTGCCGATATCGACCACTGCCGCATCATCCTTGCTGCTGTTGCCAACCACCAGGGTCGGGTCGTCAAAGCCCGGGATCTGGCTCTTGAGAATGGTGTCGAGCACCTTGGGAGAAATTTTGCAGCCGCAGCCAGCCCCGTGGCTGTATTGGGTCAGACGAATGGAAGACATGATTACCCCTTGTTTGGCTGTTTCTCAAGATGAAACAGCGTATATCAGGCAAAAGGAGATGACCCTGAGCGGGCCATTGGACAGGGCATTATGCCACAAGGACTCTGCGGGTTCGAATCACAATAGCCTGTCGTCTCTGCTGCCTTGACAAAGTGTCCTTCGCTCCTCTTATCTCAAAGGGTTTCCCCACACAGGCAAGAGGTATGAGATGAAATCATGGATGATAGGATTACTGCTGGCGCTGTCGACCTTTGGGGCGCATGCCGCCAGTGTGACGGCTGCGCAAGATCCCTGGCCGCCCTTTGTCATTGATGCAAACAAAGGCATCTCGGTAGAGCTGGTCAAACGTGCACTTGCCACCCAGGGTTATGAGCTCGACATGCGGATCATGCCTTGGGCCAGGGCGTTGTCGGAAGTTGAGGAAGGGAATATCGACATTCTGGTAGGGGCATGGTTCACCGAGGCACGCACCAAGTCACTGCGTTTCAGTGACGAGTATCTGAAGAATCAGGTCAAATTTATCCAGTTGGCTGGCGGCAGTTTCGAGTTGAATGGCTTGGCCAGTCTCAAAGGCAAGAGCATTGGCATAGTGCGGGGTTATGGCTACGGTGACGACTTCATGCAGGCTGAGCTAAACCGCCAGGAGGCCGGTGACTTGCCGACGAATCTGAAGAAGCTGCTTGATGGGCGTATCGATTTGACGTTGGAAGACGAGGTTGTTGCCCGGGCCATCATGGCTCAGCAGGGAATGGATGCCCGCAAGTTTGCCTTCACGGCCAATGCGCTCTCCACCAACCCGCTCCATATCGCCAGCGGCGTGAAAAACCCGCGCGGCCAGGAGTTGATCGAGGCTTTCAACAAGGGATTGGCAATCATCAGTGCAGATGGGACCATGGATCAGATCCTGACCAGTTACGGCGTTAAATAAACCGACTGCGGTGAGCCATATCATGACTAAACCCGGTATCAAGGGGCCACCTTCTTAAGGTGGCCCCTTTTTCAGGTTATTGGGGGGAGGCAAAGATTTGACGGGCAGGGTACTGGTAACCATGGTTCCATGCACAACAGCATCGTTTTTAGCTAGCATCCGAGCCGCCTGAGCAAACCTGGAGACGCTGACCGATAGGTTATCCAGGCTTGGTCACTGCTTGTTTAACTGACTCGCTCCATCGCCGCCGGTTGCCGCGACTTGCCAAGGCGGCGCAGACGCCGTTGCAGTGGCCGCTCCAGCAGGTTGTAGCTTAAAGAAGAGAGGCCGATCAGCACTGCCAGCATCAACAGAGTTGCCACCACCCCCAGCAGCGGGCTGGTCTGGGCATACCACCACTCGGTTAGCCCCGGCGCCAGATAGTGGATGAACTCGCAGCCGGTGAGCAGCACCAGCGCGTGCAGCAGGTAGATGGAGTAGGAGAGATCCCCCAGCCCGTTGGTGAGGCGGTTGTCCAGCAGGCGCAGCAGCGGGCTCTGGCGCTCTCCCTGACAGGCAGCAATCCAGATCAGCAACACGTAGGCGCCGATCAGCAACAGGGTCAGCTGCGGCGTCATGATGAATTGCATCAGCACGAAGGGCAGGAGAAAGGCGATCAGCAACGGCAGATCCCGTTGCATCATGGGCAAACGTCGCGCGGCCTTGACCCTGGGCAGCAGCCAGAGTCCGAGCACGAATTCACTCACCCCGCGTCCCACCGCCAGCGCCCCGCTGGTGACATCCAGGGTGCCCCGGCTGTGCACTATAAAGGCAAGCACCGTCAGCGCCAGCAGCGGCGCGAGATGGCCCCAGAAGCTGCGGGTCACGGCGAGCGGGATCAGCAGCGGGAACAGCAGGTAGCTTATCCACTCCACGCTGAGAGACCAGGCGGCGAAGTTCCAGGTCAGCCCGTGATCGGTTACCACCTGCAGCAGCAGGAAGGCGCTTGGCAGCGCATCAGCCGGGGTGAAGGGGGAGCCGAAGGGCGGCATCCCCTCCCACTCCCACATCTTGAACAGGGGGCCGGCATAGAAGCCAATCCCGTGCCGGGCCTTGTAAAGCTCCCAGCCCACCAGCAGCACCAGGGTGACAAGGTAGAGGGGGTAGACCCGGGTCAGCCGCAGCCAGAGGAAGCGGCCATAGCCGATGGTGCGGGGCCTGTGGCTGAAAGCCTCCCCATAGACATGGGCCAGCACCACTCCGCTCAAAATAAAGAAGAGATCGACCCAGAGGTAGCCGTTCTCGATGAGTTGGGTGTGGCCTGCGATCGACTCCATCCACTGGGGAAAGAGCAGCAATCGGGCATGGAACAGCACCACCATCAGGGCAGCGATGCCCCGCAGCGGCGTCAACAGCGGCAATGATTGATTCATGATGGTATCCCTTGCGATGTTCAGCTTGGCCTGACATCGATTTTGTTGTTGTGCAGGGGCATCAAACCTGATGACTCCGCAGCCTTGACTCATGCTGGTCACTGGCGGGACCACACTACCCAAAAGAGAGTCATACGGGTGTGATTAAAGTCATAAAGTGTGCACGGATTGTGTACAACAACAGTTCAAGCAGTGAAATAAAGACAGGGAAAGATAACAGGCGGAAGAAGAATGAGGGGGGCAAGGGAGCCGCGTCTGGCTCGGGCATTATACGCAGCGATGCCTAAAAATCAGGCCCGCAATGCGGGCCTGTTTGATCAAAGGGAACGGGTATTGACGATCAGCGGGCGCGAACCACCAGCCCTTTGAGATAGAAGCCTTCCGGATAGGCGGTGCCAATGGGGTGATCAGAGGCTTGTGACAACAGCTCCAGGATCTGGGCATCGCGACCGGCGTCGAGCGCCGCATCGGCAACGATCTTCTGGAACAGGCTCTGCTCCATCAGGCCGGAGCAGGAGTAGGTCAAGAGCACGCCACCCGGCGCCAGCAGCTGGAACGCCAGCATGTTGATGTCCTTGTAGCCGCGGCAGGCACCCAGCAGTTGGGCCTTGCTCTCGGCAAACTTGGGCGGATCCAGCACGATAACATCGAACTTCTCACCCTTCTCGCGGTATTCACGCAGCAGCTTGAACACATCGTGACGGATGAACTGGGTGTTGGAGATATCCAGTCCGTTCAGCTCGGCGTTCTGGCGGGCCATATCCAGCGCAGTCTGGGAGAGATCCACGTTGACCACTTCGTTGGCGCCACCCTTGAGGGCATAGATGCCAAAGCCACCGGTGTAGCTGAAGCAGTTGAGCACCCGCTTGCCCTCGGTGTACTTGGAGACTGCCTGGCGGTTGTCGCGCTGATCCAGATAGAAACCGGTCTTGTGACCGTTGCGGATGTCCACCAGGATCTTGACGCCGTTCTCTTCGATCACCACCGGCTCGTTCGGCGTCTCACCATAAATGACGCCGGTGCGCTCTTTCAGCCCTTCCTTCTTGCGTACCGCCACGTCGGAGCGCTCATAGATGCTGCACTCGGGGTAGAGGGTACGCAGCGCTTGCGTTATCAGCTCGCGCTGGAACTCGGCACCGGCGGAGAGGATCTGGCACACCAGAAAATCGGCATAACGGTCTATGGTCAGACCCGGCAGACCATCGGATTCGGCGGCGCACAGGCGATAGCCGGTGAGGCCCTGACGTTTGATCAGCGGATCCCGGGACTCCTGGGCATATTTGAGGCGACGCAGGAAGAAGTCGAGATCGACTGTCTCCTCTTTATCGAAGGTCCAGACCCGGGCACGGATCTGGGAGCTGCCTGACCAGGCACCACGGGCGAGCCACCGGCCATCGTTGGCGTAGATCTCGACGGTATCGCCGTCAACGGGGTTGCCTTCAACCCGCTCAATCCCCTTGGAGAAGATCCAGGGGTGACGGCGCAGCAGGGATTTTTCGCGGCCTTTGACGAGATAGATGAAAACGCTCATGGGTGTTTGCCGATGGTAAAAAGAAAAGGGGCCACATTCTATGTGGCCCGCTGGTAAAACTCAAACAACCTTGGCAAGAGAGCCTGGCTTGTCTGATCTGGCATCCGCTTCAGATCAGATCTTGAGCCCCTTCAATGCCTGGGCCAGCTCGGTTGCCGTGCCTTTGAGACCGGCAGTGCCGGCCACAGAAGCGCTGGCGGATTCCTCCACCTGACCCGCTTCGTGGCGCACCTGGTCCAGGTTGCGGGTGATCTCCTCGGCGACCGAGCTCTGCTCCTCGCTGGAGGTGGCTATCTGGGTGCTCATCTCCAGCACGGCATCGCTGTGGTTGCTGAGTTTGTCGATGTCGAGCCCCACTTCACTGATCAGCGCCTGGCTGCTGGCGGCGCGCCCGACTGTCTTCTCCATGATGTCGTTGAGGGCGCCGGTGCCGGCCTGCAGCTCTTCGATCATCTGCTGGATCTCCACAGTGGCCTGCTGGGTGCGGCTGGCGAGGGTGCGCACCTCGTCCGCCACCACCGCAAAGCCACGACCCTGCTCACCCGCACGGGCGGCTTCGATGGCGGCATTGAGGGCCAGCAGATTGGTCTGCTGGGAGATGGCATTGATGACGTTGACCACCTCGTTGATGCGATTGGCGTTGTGGGTCAGTCGCTCCACCGCGCCTGAGGCGTTGCCTATCTCGTCGGCCAGGGTGCGGATGGCGGCTATGGTACGCGATACCCGGGCGGCGCCGTTGGCCGCCTCTTCGCTCGATTGGCGAGTCTGCTGCAGAGTGTCGTTGGCGTTGCGGGCCACTTCCCGGATGGCGGCCGACATCTGCTCCATGGCGGCAGCCAAGGAGTCCATGTGCTGGCGCTGGGAGCGGGCCATGGTTTCTCCTTCGCTGGCGTGGTCACGAAACTCGTCGGCGGCCATGGTAAGTGCCTCGGCAGACTCTTCCACCAGCTGCACTATCTTGTGCTGGCGGTCGGTGAATCTGTCTATGCTGCCCGCCAGGATGGAGAACTCGTCCCGCACCGGGAAGAAGTTGAGACGGAAGGTGAGATCCCCGTCAGCCACTGTCTGCAACGCCTTGTTGGTGGAGTAGAGGGCGCCGGAGACAAAGGTCATCAGGTAGTGGGTGATGAGGGCCAGCAAGGCCGCCAGCACGGCGATGATGGTGAGGGTGGTGCCCTGTCCGTCCCACATGGAGTAGCGGCCGGCATCCAGGCTGCCGGTCACGAAGCCGGCCTGGCCTGCGCTGGCACTGAAGCGGTAGTTGTCTCCCTGTTGGGTCAGGCCGACACTGCCGGTCGGACTCAGGGTGAGATCCGCAGGCAGAGTGAGGGTCGGTTGCTGGCTCACCAGCTGGGCGCTGGTCTGGACCCTTTGTTGGAGTTGATCCAGCCTGATCTGCATCTGCTGATCATGACCATCGGCCAGCAGATACCAGGTGAGAAAGGCGATAAACAGCAGAGGGCACCAGAAGGTAATGAGAAATTTTTCACTGATCGTGAGATGAATGAGATAGCGGTCAACCCACCGGAATTTTACTTCTTTCATAATGATATTGCGTCCTGCAAGGGGGAAGAGAGTGTCGCGCTCATTATCGCCTTGGAGAGAAATTTCTTAAGGGAAAGGTGTGAGAAATGGGAGAGCAATCGTTTGTCGTGCACGTCTGGGGTCAGGTGCAAGGGGTGGGATTTCGCTACTTTACCCGTGAGCGGGCGTTGCAACTGGGACTGAGGGGCTACGCCTACAACCTGGCTGATGGCTCGGTGGAGATCCTGATCTGTGGTCCCGAGCAGGGGGTGCAGATGATGCTGGGCTGGCTGGAGCACGGGCCGTGCACCGCCGAGGTGACTAGGATGGAGTATGAAGAGGCACCGCCACCACAGAAAGGGGGATTTCACACCAATTGAGCGGAGGGAAACCGCCATGCCACGCATAAAAACGGGAGCCATCGGGGCTCCCGTTTGCCTATGTTGGCGTCAGCTGGCCTGGGCGGCGTCGGCGATGGCCTGGGTCTTGGCCAGCACGGCTTGCAGGGCAGGGCGTTTGGCCAGGCGATCCCGATAGGCGGTCAGCTTGGGGGGAATGGTCTGCTCGAAGCGGGTTGCCCACATCAGGGTATGGGCCAGCAGCAGATCCGCTATGGTGATCTGCTCCCCCAGCAGGTAGCCCTGTTCGGGCACCCAGGACTCGGCGATGGCCGCCGCCTTGTCAAACTCCCACTTGGCGGTGGGGAAGATGGCTGGCAGGCGCTGGGGTTCCGGCAGGGCAAACTTGTGCTTGCCGATGGTCCACAAGGGTTGCTCCAGCTCACAGGTAATGAAGCTGACCCACTGGGCATGCAACGCCGATACCTGCGTCCCTCTGGCTGGCAGCCAATCCGAGCCATAAACTTCGGCCAGGTACTGCATGATGGCGGCGGATTCGGTCAGTACGAAATCCCCATCTTTGAGCACCGGCATCTTGCCGCTCGGGTTCAGCGCCAGAAACCACTCGCTGCGATTCTCGCCCTTGGCGAAGTCGAGAAACTGAAATTGCCACGCCACGCCCAACTCTTCCAGTAACCAGGATATGCGCAGTGCCCGGCTGACCGGGGTTCCGTATAAGGTGATCATGTTTGCTCCTTGTCTGATGAGTGACGGGCCCATGTGCGCCCCTTGGTGAAAAGGCAGTCTAGGCAAATTGTGCCGCGGCAACAACCGCCTATGTGTGGGGGATAGGGGGCGAGTCTGCCCATGCTGTGGGAAAATGGCATAAAAAAGAGAGGCCAGATGGCCTCTCTTCTCATGGGGTGCAGCAAGCGTGCTTACTTGACCCGCATGCCTGGCTGGGCGCCTTCCTGCGGCTCCAGGATCCAGAGATCCTTGCCGCCCGGGCCTGCGGCCAGCACCATGCCTTCGGACATGCCAAAGCGCATCTTGCGCGGCGCCAGGTTGGCCACCATCACGGTCAGCTTGCCTTCCAGATCTTCCGGGTTGTAGGCGGACTTGATGCCGGCAAACACCTGACGGGTTTCACCGCCCAGATCCAGTTGCAGCTTGAGCAGCTTGTCCGCTTCCGGCACCGCTTCCGCCTTTTTGATCAGCGCCACGCGCAGGTCAAGCTTGGCGAAATCCTCATAGGAGATGGTTGGGCTTATGGGGTCATCTACCAGCGGGCCTGTCACTTTCGGTGCCTGCTCCTTGGCCAGATCTTCCTTGGAGGCCTCGATCATGGCTTCAATCTTGGCGGGCTCGATGCGGGAGAAGAGTGCCTTGAACGGTGCCAGCTGATGGTGGGTCAATGGCAGGGCGACGCCATCCCAGGTGAGGGTCTCACCCAGGAAGGTTTCGGCGCGCTCGGCCAGCAGCGGCATGACCGGTTTGAGGTAGGCCATCAGCACGCGGAACAGGTTGATGCCCACGGAGCAGACCGCCTGCAGCTCGGCGTCTGCGCCTTCCTGCTTGGCCAGCACCCAGGGCGCCTTCTCGTCCACATAGCGGTTGGCCTTGTCGGCCAGCGCCATGATCTCGCGGATGGCGCGGCTGAATTCGCGCGCTTCATAGGCCTCGCTGATGGAGGCGCAGGCGTTGGCGAACTCGGCATAGAGCTCGGGCTCGGCGCAGGTAGCGGCCAGCTTGCCGTCGAAACGCTTGGCGATAAAGCCGGCATTGCGAGATGCCAGATTGACCAGCTTGTTGACCACGTCGGCGTTGACGCGGGCCACGAAGTCATCCAGGTTCAAGTCCAGATCGTCGATGCGGCTGTTGAGCTTGGCGGCGTAGTAGTAACGCAGGCACTCCGGATCCAGGTGGTTCAGGTAGGTGGAGGCCTTGATGAAGGTGCCCTTGGACTTGGACATCTTGGCGCCGTTGACGGTCACATAGCCGTGTACGTTGACCTTGGTCGGCTTGCGAAAACCCGCCCCTTCCAGCATGGATGGCCAGAACAGGCAGTGGAAGTAGGCGATGTCCTTGCCGATGAAGTGATAGAGCTCGGCCTCGGAATCCGCCTTCCAGTAACTGTCAAAATCGATGTCGCCGCGCTTGTTGCACAGGTTCTTGAACGACGCCATATAGCCGATGGGAGCATCCAGCCAGACGTAGAAGTACTTGCCAGGGGCACCCGGGATCTCGAAACCGAAATAGGGGGCGTCGCGGGTGATGTCCCACTGCTGCAGGCCGCTCTCGAACCACTCCTGCATCTTGTTGGCCATCTCTTCCTGAATGGCGCCGGAGCCGCGTACCCAGCCAGCCAGCCAGGTTTCGAACTGGGGCAGGTCGAAGAAGAAGTGCTCGGAGTCCTTCATCACCGGGGTCGCACCGGAGACGGCGGATTTCGGATCGATGAGCTCGGTCGGGCTGTAGGTGGCACCGCAGCTGTCGCAGTTGTCGCCGTATTGCTCCGGAGACTTGCACTTGGGGCAGGTGCCCTTGACGAAGCGGTCCGGCAGGAACATGGATTTTTCCGGATCGAACAGCTGAGTGATGGTGCGGCCCTTGATAAAGCCACCGTCTTTCAGACGGCCGTAGATCAGCTCCGCCAGTTCGCGGTTCTCATCACTGTGGGTGGAGTGATAGTTGTCGAAGCTGATATTGAAACCGGCGAAGTCGGTCTGGTGCTCTTTGGAGACAGCCGCGATCATCTCTTCCGGGGTGATCCCCATCTGTTGCGCCTTGAGCATGATGGGGGTGCCATGGGCATCATCGGCACAGATGAAGTGCACCTGATGGCCACGCATTCGCTGATAACGAACCCAGATATCGGCCTGGATGTGTTCCAGCATGTGGCCAAGATGGATGGAGCCATTGGCGTAGGGGAGGGCGCAGGTTACCAGCATTGTACGAGGATCAGTTGCCATATAGTCGTTCTTGATGTGCTTGTTGGGATGATACAGTGCCGTGCATGTTACCCGAATTGGGGGTCGCCTGCCTAGGGTGGCGGCGCTGTCCGCCCTGGTGCTCGCGCTGCTTGGCAAGCAGGCACGCCACTGATTTGTGTGCGGTAACAGTTCACCTCAAGATAATGACAAGATAATGAGGAGTTACTGGTGATTGATTCAGTAAAACAGATCCTGGCCGAATTTAAGCCGACAGGGTGGGACAAGGATCTGGTTGCGGCCGGGTTTGCGCGCAGCATAGAGCAGCAAGGGCAAGGCCTGGTCATCAAACTGGTGTTGCCCTTTGCCGGATGTTCCCTGTTTGAGCAGATCAAGCAGGAGTTCGATGCTCGCCTGCGTACCGCTACCGGTGCGACCCGCATCGACTGGACCTGTGACATCGAGGTGGCCAGCATGCCGCGGGCGCAAGGGCTGGCCGCGGTGCAGGGCATTCGCAACATCCTGGTGGTCGCCTCCGGCAAGGGCGGGGTCGGCAAGTCCACTACCGCCGTCAACCTGGCGCTGGCGCTGCAAAAAGAGGGGGCGCGGGTCGCCATTCTGGATGCGGACATCTATGGCCCCTCCATTCCGATCATGATGGGTACCCTCAAGGAGCGTCCCAGCAGCCTTGACGGCAAGTTGATGGAGCCGGTGATCGCCTGTGGCCTCAAGAGCAACAGCATTGGTTATCTGGTGGCCGAGCAGGATGCCACCATCTGGCGCGGCCCCATGGCGAGCAAGGCGCTGGCCCAGATCCTCCATGAGACCCGTTGGGGCGAGGTGGACTATCTGGTGGTGGACATGCCGCCAGGCACGGGGGACATACAACTCACCATGGCCCAGCAGGTACCCACGTCAGCCGCCGTGATCGTCACTACGCCGCAAGATGTAGCGCTGGTCGATGCCCGCAAGGGGGTCGCCATGTTCAACAAGGTCAATGTGCCCGTGCTTGGCATCATAGAAAACATGAGTTATCACGTCTGCAGTGCCTGCGGTCATCACGAGTCCTTGTTCGGGACAGGTGGCGGCCAGAAGATGGCAGAGCAGTATCATGTGGCGCTGCTGGGTCAGCTGCCGCTGCACATTGATATCCGCCAACACATGGATGATGGCTGCCCAACCGTGTTCGGTGCACCGGAAGGAAGTCTGGCCCAGGCCTATCTGAAGCTGGCTCGTCGGGTGGGGGCTGAACTCTATTTCAGCGGTAAACCGATTGCGACCCCTCTCTATGCCATGGCGCTGGATGAATAATCGGCTGTCGGCTGTTTGAGGTGGATTTGAGGGTGGGCATGGCTCACCCTTTTTTATATAATGGATCGGTTTAAACAATCCCCACTGCTCTTCTCTTTAGGTATTTTCAATGTCTGATACTCAACATTCGTGTGTGATCATCGGTATTGCTGGCGCATCCGCGTCTGGCAAGAGTCTTATCGCTCAAACCATTTATGAAGAGCTGGTGGCCGAACTGGGCGCAGGTCAGATTGGTGTGATCACCGAAGATTGCTACTACCGTGATCAGACCCACCTGACCATGGAAGAGCGGGTCAAAACCAACTATGACCACCCCAATGCCCTGGATCACGATCTGCTGGTGCAGCATCTGAGCCAGCTGGTGAAAGGGGATGCGGTCAATATCCCCCAGTACTCTTACACAGAGCACACCCGCATGAACGAGGTGACACCGTTCGCCCCGCGTCGGGTGATCATTCTGGAAGGGATCCTGCTGCTGACCGACAGTCGCTTGCGGGATCTGATGGATGCCTCCATCTTCATGGATACCCCACTGGATATCTGCCTGCTGCGCCGTTTGGTGCGTGACGTACAGGAGCGGGGTCGTACCATGGATTCCGTACTCAAGCAGTATCAGAAAACCGTGCGTCCCATGTTTTTGCAGTTTATCGAGCCTTCCAAGCAGTACGCGGACGTGATCGTGCCCCGCGGTGGCAAGAACCGCATCGCCATCGACATGCTCAAGGCGCGCATTCGCCACATGTTGATTGGTTAAGATGAAACAAGCCGGGTGATGCCCGGCTTTTTTAAATGAACATTTTGTCAGGAGAGTCGCCCAATGCGTCTTTGTGATACCGATATTGAACGTCATCTGGATGAGGGCAAGATCGTCATTGAGCCAAGGCCCGGTGTTGAGCGGATCAGCGGCGTCAGCGTCGATGTGCTGCTGGGCAACGAGTTTCGGGTATTTCGCGATCATACCGCTCCCTATATTGACTTGAGCGGCCCGAACAGCGAGATGGCCGATGCCATCGATCGGGTGATGAGCGACGAGATCCACATTCCGGATGGCGAAGCCTTTTATCTGCACCCGGGCCAGCTGGCGCTGGCGGTGACCTATGAATCTGTCACCTTGCCTGCGGATATTGTCGGCTGGCTGGATGGCCGCTCCTCCCTGGCCCGTCTCGGTCTGATGGTGCACGTCACGGCGCACAGGATCGATCCGGGCTGGTCTGGCCGCATCGTGCTGGAGTTCTACAACGGTGGCAAACTGCCGCTGGCGCTACGCCCCAAGATGAAGATCGGTGCCTTGAACTTCGAGATGCTCTCCGGCCCAGCCGCCCGCCCTTACAACAAGCGGGAAAACGCCAAGTACAAGAGCCAGCAGGGCGCCGTTGCCAGCCGCATTAACCAGGATTGATATCCTCTTGATGTGATCCACTTGCTGAGTGTTGAAAGAGGGGCGCCCATGGCGCCCCTTACTGTTGGGCTTGCCATTGTGCCCAGTGACAGCGTGCAAGAGACCCAAGTGGTTGGGGCAGGGGAGCGGGCTGATTGCTTGCCCTTATGTCTCCATTATCAGGTGTCGGTCGGCCGAAAATTGACGTTGGAACCGATAGAAGATCTGCCTTGCGCTGCCTGAATGTGATGAATTGTCCCCATTTGGGGACTGTTTTTGTCAGCTCAAGTTTGTTTAATTAATCAATGACAAGCCTCGTCGTGACTGGCTCTAAGCTATTTCCCTACTGAATGCCCTTTTTTTTTCTTACTGAAATATTTCAACAACGGGTATGGCACCGCCAGCCTTCTGGCATAATCCGCCGCAACTCATAAACAGGTTCGTTTTTTATGTTTGAAATGTTTAGTGGTTTGGGTTTGTGGTGGTCAATCGGTTTGGTATTGGCCGTTTTTTTTGTGCTTGCCTATGAATTCATCAATGGCTTTCACGATACCGCCAACGCGGTAGCAACGGTTATCTACACCAAAGCGATGCCGGCTCACCTAGCGGTAGTCGCATCCGGGATCTTCAACTTTTTTGGCGTCATGTTCGGCGGTCTGGGCGTGGCCTATGCCATTGTCCATTTGCTGCCGATTGATTTGCTGTTGGGCATGGATTCCACCCAGGGTTTGATCATGGTGTTCTCCCTGCTGTTTTCCGCCATTGTCTGGAATCTGGGGACCTGGTTCCTGGGCATTCCGGCCTCCAGTTCTCACACACTGATCGGTTCCATTCTGGGGGTAGGCGGTGCCTATGCTTGGCTCAACCATCAGCCGCTGACTCAGGGCATCAACGTCGCCAAAGCCATCGACATCATGCTTTCCCTGATCATCTCGCCGACCGTGGGCTTCATCGTGGCAGCCCTGTTGCTGTTTGCCATGAAACGAGTCTGGCTGGGCAGCAAGATCCACAAGACTCCGGAAGAGCGGTTGCTGGTGGATGGCAAGAAGCACCCGCCGTTCTGGGCGCGCCTCACCCTGGTGGCTTCTGCCATGGGGGTAAGCTTCGTGCACGGCTCCAACGATGGTCAGAAGGGCATTGGTCTGGTGATGCTGGTGTTGATCTGCATGGCCCCCGCCTATTTTGCACTGGACATGAACAGCCGTTCCTACGAGCTGGATCGCACCCAGGATGCCAACCAGCGCATCATGGAGATCTATCAGCGCAACCACGAGCTGGTGTCTCAGGTCGTGGACTTCAAGGTGCCTGCCCAGGCCCAGGAAGAGCTGATGACCCATTGCTCTGCGGACGCTACGCTGCAAAACATGGCAACCCTGGATGCCCGTCTGGGCGCTGTGCGTACCTATGAAGAGATGGTCCTGACCAATCGTCGGGAAGTGCGTCGCCTGCTGCTGTGTATTGACGACACAGCCCGCAAGGTGTCCAAGCTGCCGCTGCCGGCCAAAGAGCTGACTGACCTTGCCAAATGGCGCAAGGATCTGACAGCGACCGCTGAATATGCACCGACCTGGGTCATCGTCTCCATCGCCTTGGCGCTGGGTTGCGGCACCATGGTAGGCTGGCGTCGTATCGTCTATACGGTGGGTGAGAAGATAGGCGCCACCGGCATGACATACAGCCAGGGCATTGCCGCCCAGATCACTGCGGCGGCTTCCATCGGTGTTGCCAGTTTGACCGGTATGCCTGTGTCCACCACCCATATCCTCTCTTCTGCGGTAGCGGGGACCATGGTAGCGAACAAATCCGGCCTGCAGAGCCAGACCATCAAGACTATATTGATGGCCTGGGTGCTGACCCTGCCGCTGACCATGTTGCTCTCGGGTGGTCTGTTCCTTATCAGCCACCATCTGTTCGGTGGCTGATAACAGCGAAATCTTGTTGATTGACGAAGGGCCTGCGGGCCCTTTTTTCATTGCAGTGGATCAGAGTCCGTCTGCTTCGTCTCGAACCAATACAAAGCGTTGACCAAACAGGATGGGCTTCCTGGTTACATTATATATGCCATCAAACTAGAGATGTTGCTCATCCAATAACGCCGCCTATCCAACATGCATATCCCTATCCCCGCAACACATGCCAACAGTAACCCTGTGCATTGCAGACGTCACTCAAGGGGCTGCTACTCTTACAGCCCATTATCAAGGGTCAGCATACGTTACATACCCAGGGCGCAAGAGGGGGGCGCCTGTGCTCATCATCTGGGACATGCCAAGATGTTATCCATTACCGCAGATACCCATCCTGGATGAATATGGGAGACAGATGTAACTGAGGATCCATCCTGGCTAAGCAGAGTCTCTGCTTGCTCGCCCCAAGACAGACACGAGTAGACAAGGGGGAGCAAGGGCATGTGCAGGGCTCTTACTCAACAGTACATTTGTCAGAGAGAGGGGTGATGATAGGCAAGCATCAATCAGAAGCGCAGCGCAAGGCCGGGCATCATTGTCTAATGACGCGAACTGGCGGGTTTGTTAGCGTTGCCAAAGGGATGACGACACCAGCTGACTGGTGCGAGGCAGGGTTATATACCGGCAGAGCAGGGGATGTTGCGGTGCGAACCCCTCACCCCGAATTGAGGATAAAAAAAGAGCCACACACTGTGTGGCTCTTTTTCTATCAGGCTAGTTAGCCAGCAATCAAGGACGGCCAGCCGGGCTGGTTGCCACATTGACGGCAGCAGTACTGCCCGCATGACGGCCAGAGCTTGCCACTTCGCTGCGAACCAGCGGTGCTTGCTCTACCGGCTCACGCTCCGGCTGGGCTGGCGCCACAGCAGGCGTTGCCATCGGGGCGGAAGCCTTGCGAGCGCTGGCCAGCAGACCGGCACCCTTGTTGACCTGCTTGGTCACAGGGGCTGCAACAGCTGCCTTGGCAACAGGCTGTTCAGCCGCAGGCTCAGCGACCGGTTCAACCACAGCAACGTCAGCAGTCACGACCGGCGCGGTTTCGATGACAGCAGGAGCTGCCTCAATGGGCGCAGTTTCGACAACCGGGGCTGCTTCGGCAACAACAGGGGCCTCAACAGCAGGCGTTGTTGCAACGACTTCAGCAGTCTTGACATCGACAGGTGCTGCTTCAATGACGGGGGTCACTTCGGCAACGACTGGCGCAGTCACTGCCTCTGCCACAACCGGCTCGGCAGCAACAGGGGCTACGTCAGCTTCAGCAACGGCGGCAACCGTGTCGGTCACTGCAGGTGCTGCGACTACGGCTACGGCGGCTTCTGCTTGCTCACGTGCTTCTTCGGCAACGGCTTCTGCCACTACGTGCTCGGTCAGAGCGGAAGAGGCTTGTACGGCAGCGGCAATGGCAGCGGCGCTCGGGATTGTGACGACAGGCACAGCCGGCTCTTCCACCTTCACCTGAGCAGCATCCGCCTGGGCGGCTGTGGTCATGGTTGCGGTGTCGGCCTGCTGATCGTCATCATCACGCTGGCTACGGGCATCTTCGTTGATGCGCTTGCGGCGTTGGCCCTCGATACGCTGAGTGCGCGGGGTGCGACGGGAGCGACGCTGGCCGTCGGCCTGCTCGTCACTCTGCTCAACGGCATCCGCCACGACAGCAACGGGAGCCTCGGTCGGCACAACGGCGACATCGCTGGCCGGTACGTCGGCACGGATCTGCTTGCGCAGTTGACGACGTTCGCGGCGCTCGGCGACTTTCTGCTCTTTTTCCTGCTGCGGCTCGGCGCTGACAAGGGCGGTTTCAACGGCTTCTACCGCTTCAATGACCACCTCGGCACGGGGCTCGCGCGGTGCACGGGGCTCACGAGCCGGACGCGGGGCGCGCGGTTCACGTTCCTGACGCGGTTCGCGGGGCTCACGTTCCATACGCTGCTCGCTGCGCACTTCAGTGCGAGTTTCACGTTCCTGACGTGGCTCCCGCTCTTGACGAGGTTCGCGCTCTTTGCGCGGACGACGGTTGCGGCTTTCGCCACCCTCGCGACTGGCGGCGCCTTCGCGCTTCTCACCCGCTTCAGCTGTGTTGCGGCTGTTGCGGTTGTCGTCACGACGGGGACGCTGACCACGGCCACGGGTGTCATCACGCTGATGACGATGAGCCTCGTCCTTGCGTGCTTCCCGTTGCATTGCCGGTTTCTCGGCAGGGGCCTTGACATCGGCAGGGGCTGCGTCGGAACCGAACAGACCTGAAATGGCCTTGAACAGTTTGCCAAACAGACCCGCTTCCGCTTTGGCGGCAACGGGGGCTGGCGCCGCGACGGGGGCGGCAACTGCAGCCGGCGCAGCCGGTTGAGGTGCCTGGACGAAGCCTTGCAGCAGCGGTTGCTCACGCTCGATCACCTGAGTCTGCTTCGGCTGGTAGACCGGCTTGGCAATCTCGGTTTTCAGCTCGTAGCTGGCCGCTTCCGGGATTTCGTTCTGACGGATGCGGGTCACTTCGTAGTGCGGGGTTTCGAGATGCTGGTTAGGAATGATGTACAGACGTACTTCATTACGCTGTTCCAGACTGGCGATGGAGGCGCGCTTCTCGTTGAGCAGATAGGCGGCAACATCAACCGGCACCTGAGCATGAACCTGCTCTGTGTTGTCCTTCATGGCCTCTTCTTCGATGAGACGCAGGATGGACAAGGCCAGTGATTCGTTGTCACGGATGACCCCCTGGCCCTGGCAACGGGGGCAGATATGACTGCTGGACTCGTTGAGGGAGGGGCGCAGACGCTGACGGGACATTTCCAGCAGACCGAAACGGGAGATACGGCCCAGCTGGATGCGGGCGCGGTCCTGATGTACCGCTTCACGCAGACGGTTTTCCACTTCGCGCTGATGGCGAACCGGCGTCATGTCGATGAAGTCGATGACGATCAGGCCACCCAGGTCGCGCAGACGCAATTGACGGGCAATTTCATCGGCCGCTTCCAGGTTGGTTTGCAGCGCCGTCTCTTCGATATCGCCGCCCTTGGTGGCGCGGGAGGAGTTGATATCGATGGAGGTCAGTGCTTCGGTCGGGTCTATGACTATGCTGCCGCCGGAGGGCAGGCGCACTTCGCGCTGGAAGGCCGACTCGATTTGGCTCTCAATCTGGAAGTGGTTGAACAGGGCAACTTCACCCTTGTACAGCTTCACGCGGTTGAGGAAATCGGGACGAACCAGCTCGATGTGAGCCCTGGCGCGTTCGAAAATCACCGGATCATCGATCAGGATCTCGCCGACATCGCGACGCAGGTAGTCACGAATGGCACGTACTATCACGTTGCTTTCCTGGTGGATAAGCACGGGAGCAGTTCGGTCCTGTGACGCCTTGTGGATGGAATCCCAGTGGTTGAGCAGAACGTTGAGATCCCATTCCAGCTCTTCCGGGGATTTGCCAACACCGGCGGTACGCACGATCAGGCCCATGCCGTCCGGCACTGTCAGTCCGCTCAGAGCTTCTTTCAGTTCTGTCCGTTCATCGCCCTCAATGCGGCGGGAGATACCGCCTGCACGGGGGTTGTTCGGCATCAGCACCAGGTAGCTACCGGCCAGGCTGATAAAGGTGGTGAGGGCTGCACCCTTGGTGCCACGCTCTTCTTTATCGATCTGGACGATCACTTCCTGGCCTTCGCGGACCACTTCTTTGATGTTGGGACGACCCTGATAGGAATAACCGGAGGGGAAGTAATTGCGGGCGATTTCCTTTAACGGCAGGAAACCGTGGCGTTCAGCGCCGTAGTCGACAAAAGCAGCTTCGAGACTGGGTTCTACACGGGTGATCTTACCTTTGTAGATGTTCGCTTTTTTCTGCTCATGGCCCGGACTTTCAATATCCAAATCGTAGAGCTGTTGTCCGTCAACCAGCGCTACGCGCAACTCCTCTTCCTGAGTCGCGTTGATTAGCATTCTTTTCATTGAGTTCTCGTTATTTTGTCATTTTGATTTCCTCCACAGGATCCTGCCGGCGCCGGCCTCGGGTCTTCAGCATACTTGGGCAACCTCCCGGTTGGGGTATGCATGAGGCGCAAACTAAGGGCGCTCTGGTTCGGCCTTCTCGAGAAGGCATGAATTAAGGATGCCGATGTGGAGACAAATAATCGGTTCTGCTTGTGTTCTCCATGCGTTGTACCTCGCACCCGGGAACCGTCATGTTCTTGTATACACGGTGTTTTGGGATTGGGTGGCATAAATATTGGCCACTTAGTACAAGGCTTGAACACAATGACAAAACCTTGTTTATTATCCCATTTAAACCACTTTTATAGCAAGGCGCCATTTTTCAACAAAGCATGCAGCCAAGGGGCGCCGGCGGTGTTAAAATCCGCGCCATGACACAGATACAACAACAAGTGCAGCTGCTCACCATCGAAGCTGAGCATGAAGGGCAGCGCATCGACAATTTTCTCAAGACTCAGCTAAAGGGCGTCCCCAAGAGCCTGATTTATCGCATCCTTCGAAAAGGGGAAGTGCGCGTCAATAAAAAGCGCATCAAACCGGAATACAAACTCTGCCCGGGTGACGAGGTGCGGGTTCCCCCCGTGCGGGTTGCCGAGAAGAATGAACTGCCCTCTGCCAACCTTGGCAGCATCCAGCGTCTGGAGAGCCAGATCCTGTTTGAAGACGACGCCATGATAGTGCTCAACAAACCGTCCGGCATGGCCGTGCACGGCGGCAGTGGTCTGAGCTTTGGCGTCATAGAGGGACTGCGAGCCCTGCGCCCGGACGCCCGCTTCCTGGAGCTGGTGCATCGGCTTGATCGTGACACCTCTGGCGTGCTGCTGGTTGCCAAGAAGCGCAGTGCGCTGCGCAGCCTCCATGAGCAGCTGCGGGTCAAAACCATGCGCAAGCAGTATCTGGCATTGGTGCGCGGCCAGTGGCAGCCCCACGTCAAGGTGGTCAATGCGCCGCTGCGCAAAAATGATCTGCAATCCGGTGAACGGGTAGTGCGGGTCAGCAGTGATGGCAAGCCATCCGAAACCCGCTTCCGCATCGCCCGTCAATTTACCGAGGCGACCCTGGTCGAGTGCAGTCCGATCACGGGGCGTACCCACCAGATCCGGGTCCATACCCAGCATGCAGGTCATCCCATTGCCTGTGATGACAAGTATGGGGAAGCAGCCTTTGACGAGAAAATGCGCAGCCAAGGGCTGAAACGGCTATTTTTGCACGCCTGGAAGCTGACATTCACTCATCCGGTTGATGGCCGCGAGGTGCTGATCGAGGCACCGCTCGCGCCTGAGCTCGACAATTTCCTCAACAAGTTGGCACGCTGATGAAGGCTATCCGACTCGCCATTTTCGACTGGGACGGTACCCTGATGGACTCGGTGGGGCGGATTGTTGCCTGCGTCGCGGGGGCGGCGCGCGATTGCGGCGAGCCGGTGCCCACTGCGGTGCAGACACATCAGATAATAGGGCTCAGCCTGGAGGTCGGCATTCCGCTGCTGTTTGACCTGGCGCCGGGCGGCGAGCGGGTCAACGCCCTGATCGCCCGCTATCGTCACCATTATGTGCATGATGGCACGCCCAGCCCACTTTTTGTCGGGGCGAGTGCGCTGCTGCACCACTGGCACGGGCAGGGGATTGCGCTGGCGGTGGCCACCGGCAAGTCTCGCCGCGGCCTGGATCGGGTGCTGGATGATACTGGCCTGCGACCGCTGTTTGCTGCCACCCGTGGCGCGGACGAGGCCAACTCCAAACCCGATCCTCTGATGTTGACGCAAATTCTGGATGAGCTGGGCTTTGCTCCCCATCAGGCAGTGATGATCGGTGACTCCATCCACGACATGGCGATGGCAGAAGCGCTCGCCATGCCGCGGATCGGCGTAAGCTGGGGTGTGCACGACAAGAAGCGCTTGCAGACACATGATCCGCTTGCGGTCGTCGATACCATGGACGAGTTGAAGCTGCTGCTGGGTTAGTCTTGCCATATGCCAGTTGAATAAATGACGAAACGGGAGCCTGGGCTCCCGTTGTTCGCTTAGCTCGTCGTGGATAGGCCATTCCCGTCAGGGCAGGGCGAGGCCGTGGCGTTCCAGCAGCTCGATCAGACCGATCAGGGGCAGGCCGATCAGGGCGTTGGGATCGCGCCCCTCCAGCCCCTTGAACAGCACTATCCCCATACCTTCACATTTGAAACTGCCCGCGCAATCAAGGGGCATCTCCGCTGCCACGTAGCGGCGAATGGCGGTCTCATCCAGAGTGCGGAAGTGCACAGTGAAGGGCTCCACCAGCTGTTCTGCCTTGCCGCTGGCGGCATCCAGTACGCACAGGCCGGTATAAAAGGTGATGCTGCGGCCCCGTGCGGCCATCAGTTGTGCCACAGCCTTCTCCACAGTGCCCGGCTTGCCCAGGATCTGACCGTCGCAGACACACACCTGATCGGACCCTATGATCAATCCCTGATCACGCTGGTTGGCAATGGCATTAGCCTTGGCATAGGCCAGCCGCGCCACCAGCGTCTCGGCAGATTCGCCGAGCAGGGGAGATTCATCCACCTCGGGCGCTGCACATGCAAAGGGAAGGCCGAGTTTTTCCAACAGGGTTTTGCGATAGCGGGACGTGGAGGCGAGGATAAGCTGTGTTGGCATTGTGTTGTGATGTCCTGATTCGATGCAGTCAGATGCCGATGGTATCGTCACGCCGTGAGCCGGGCAAATCTCCGATGAGGTTTCCATGCTGGACCAGCAATGATGTGGATGGCACTTGGGTTGTCATTCTGGGTGAGCAGTATATCCGGACAGGATCCTGTGTAGGATCCTGCTGTTTATGGCATAATCAGCCACCGATGAGAACAAGTCCCGGCATCTCAGGGACTTGTATGGTTAAAATCATCGGCGGTAAGGACTTTTTCCTTTGACTATCAGTTGTTGGACCTATAATATTCGCGCCCTATGCAAAAGGTGAAGTTGCCCGTTAAGGTTGATCCAGTCCGTAATGCCTTGAAGCTGCTCGACTATGTCGGGATAGTGGAAAAGTCGCAGATGCCCAGGCTGGAGGAATCAACCGCAGGCTTGCAGAGTGATGTTGATGTATCACTGCACTTTGGCAAAGATGTCCAGAAGTTGACCGTTATGAAAGGCACTGCCCATGCCAAGGTTGACCTGGTTTGCCAGCGGTGTGGAGAGACATTCGAGCACCTTTGTGAAGCTGATTTTATCTACACTCCGCTGTTTGAAAAAACAAACGAGGAAGAACTGCCGGAAGCTTATGAGCCCATTGAGTTGGACGAAAACGGCGAGATAGATCTTCATCAAGTTCTGGAGGATGAACTCATCCTCTCGTTGCCTCAGGTGGCAATGCATCCAATGGATGCGTGCCCTCGCGGTAACATGGACATGACTTGGGGTGATATCGAACCTGCTGATGAGCGGCCGAATCCCTTTGCAGTTCTTGAAGAGCTTAAACGTAAGTGAATCTAGGAGTTAGCCTACAATGGCCGTACAACAGAACCGTAAAACCCGTGCCAAGCGTGGCATGCGTCGTTCACACGATGCGCTGACCAGTGCAGCTCTGACTGTTGATCAGACCAGTGGTGAAATTCATCGTCGTCACCATGTGACTGCCGATGGTTTCTACCGCGGTAAAAAGGTAATCGCTTAAGGATTGCCTTTGTCTACGCAAACTGTCGCGCTAGACATAATGGGGGGAGATATTGGCCCCTCGGAAACAGTGCCTGCCGTTGTGCAGGCACTGTCTCTTTTGCCCCAGCTAAAACTCATTCTGGTTGGTGATCAACACCAGACCACTGCCTTATTGCAGCAACATGGCTTGCTGACTCATCCTCGCGTTCGTTTCGTACATGCATCCCAAGTGGTTGGCATGGGCGACAAGCCGATCGTGGCGCTGAGAACTCTGAAAGACTCCTCCATGCGGGTTGTGCTCAATCTGGTGAAAGCCGGTGAGGCTGATGCCTGCGTCAGTGCCGGTAATACCGGTGCCCTGATGGCCATGGCCAAGTGTGTGCTCAAATCCTTGCCCGGTGTCGACAGACCTGCGCTCATCAAGGCGTTGCCGACCTTGAGTGGCAAGCGTACCGTGATGCTGGATCTCGGCGCCAATGTCAGCTGCGATGCCGACACCCTGTTGCAGTTCGCTGTGATGGGGTCGGTGGTAGCCGAAAAGGTTGAAGGCATTGCGTCGCCCCGGGTTGCCTTGCTCAACGTGGGGGAGGAGGAGATAAAGGGCAATGACCTGGTGCGTCACAGCGCAGAGTTGCTCCGTCAGTGCAGCGCACTCAATTTCGTTGGCTTTGTCGAGGGGGATCGCATCTTCAGCGGCGAGTGTGATGTTATTGTCTGCGATGGTTTTGTTGGCAATGTCGCCCTCAAAACGGCGGAAGGGGTAGTGCGGATGATGGCCCAGCTGGCCGGATATCCCCGCAAAAAACGCAGTTTTCTTGGCCGACTCGCCGGATTTATGTTCAAACGACGTTTTTCTTACCTGAACCCCGACCAGTATAACGGTGCAAGTCTGTTAGGATTGCGCGGCATTGTGGTAAAAAGCCATGGGCGAGCCGAACGGCACGCTCTGTGTAATGCGATCCTGCTGGCCGCACAAGAGGCCAAGCATCAACTTCCATTGCAAATAGCAGATCGCCTTGAATCTGTCTTTTCCGACAGGGATCTATAAGAACTCTATGCATAGCAAAATTCTGGGTACTGGCAGTTATCTGCCGAGTTCAGTGCGTACCAACGCCGATCTCGAGCAAATGGTTGAAACCAGTGATGAGTGGATCGTGGAACGTACCGGGATTCGTGAACGCCGTATTGCCGGTGCCGACGAAACTGTCGCCACCCTGTCTCACCAGGCCGCCCTGCGCGCCCTGGAGGCTGCGGGTCTGACCGCTGCCGATCTCGACATGATAGTGCTGGCCACCACCAGCGCCGAAAACGCCTTCCCGGCTGCCGCCTGCGAGCTGCAGGGATTGCTCGGTGTGCCAGGCATTCCTGCATTTGACGTGGCCGCCGCCTGCGCCGGTTTCACCTATGCGCTCTCCATTGCCGACCAGTTCGTCAAGTCCGGGGCCGCCCGCCATGTGCTGGTTGTTGGTGCAGATGTGCTGTCCCGCATGTGTGACCCGCAAGATCGTGGCACCATCATACTGTTTGGTGACGGGGCAGGGGCTGTGATTGTTGGCGCAAGCGAGACGCCTGGGATCCTGTCAACGCACCTCCATGCAGATGGCCGTTATGGCGATCTGCTCAAGCTGCCGCACCCTCGTCGCGGCATGCCGGGCGCCGAGCTCGAAGCCTACATGTATATGAAGGGCAACGATGTGTTCAAGGTCGCGGTGACGCGGCTGAGCGAGATCGTGACCGAGACGCTGGCAGCCGCTGGCATAGCGCCGAGCGAACTCGACTGGCTGGTACCGCACCAGGCCAACTTCCGCATCATCAGCGCGACCGCCAAGAAGCTCGGCATGAGCCTCGATAAAGTGGTGCTGACCCTCGACAAACACGGCAACACCTCTGCTGCCTCCGTGCCCATTGCCTTCGATGAAGGGGTGCGTGACGGCCGGATCAAACCGGGCCAGCTGGTACTGCTGGAGGCCTTCGGCGGTGGTTTCGCCTGGGGTTCGGCGCTGATCCGCCTCTGATCTTCAGCGGGATGGCGCCAAGGCATCATCCCGTGACCGATTTCGTTTTGTCTTACCTTAAAGGAATCAATGATGACCCAATTTGCCATTGCCTTCCCGGGACAAGGCTCCCAAGCCGTTGGCATGCTGGCCGAGCTGGCCGAGCAACACGCAGTGATCAAGGAAACCTTCGCCGAGGCGAGCCAGGTGCTGGGTTATGACCTGTTTGCCTTGGTCATGGATGGTCCGGTTGAAGATCTGAACAAAACCTGGCGTACCCAGCCAGCGTTGCTGACGGCATCCGTCGCCCTGTGGCGTCTGTGGCAACAGCAGGGTGGGGCCACCCCCGCCATGATGGCCGGCCACAGTCTGGGTGAGTACTCTGCACTGGTGTGCAGTGGCGCGCTGGATTTCGCCGATGCGGTCAAACTGGTTGAACTGCGTGGTTTGGCCATGCAGGAAGCCGTACCGGAAGGGACCGGTGCCATGGCGGCCATCATAGGTCTGGATAACGAAGCCATCGCCGCCAACTGCGAAAAAGCGGCGCAAGGTCAGGTGGTCTCTCCGGTCAACTTCAACTCCCCGGGCCAGGTGGTGATCGCCGGTCACAAGGAAGCTGTTGAGCGCGCCAACGTACTGATGAAAGAGTCTGGCGCCAAGCGTGCATTGCCGCTGCCGGTCTCGGTGCCATCCCACTGTGCACTGATGAAACCTGCCGCAGAAAAACTGGCGGCTGCGCTGGACGGGATCGAGATCAAGGTTCCAACCATCGCAGTCATCAATAATGTCGACGTATCCTGCGAACAGGATCCGGCCGCCATCAAGCAAGCGCTGGTGCGTCAGCTGTTCAGTCCGGTCCGTTGGACCGAGACGGTGGAGCGGATGGCCAATGAAGGTGTCACCCTCGGGATCGAGATGGGGCCGGGCAAGGTATTGACCGGGCTGGCCAAGCGCATCGACAAGCGCGTGGAAGGTATCCATGCCAACGATGTAGCCTCTTTCGAGCTGGCGCTGGCCCAGTCCAAGTAAACAGGAGCAGATAATGAGTTTTACCAATAAGGTTGTGTTGGTGACCGGTGCCAGTCGTGGTATCGGCCGTGCGATTGCCGAGACATTTGCGGCCCGTGGCGCAAAAGTCGTCGGCACAGCGACCAGCGACAGCGGCGCAGAGGCTATCAGCGCCTATCTGGGTGAGCAGGGTTGTGGCATGGCACTGAACGTGACGAGTCCTGAATCCATCGAGACTGTTTTCGCGGCCATCAAGGCACGTTTCGGCGACATCGATATCCTGATCAACAATGCCGGCATTACCCGCGACAACCTGTTGATGCGTATGAAAGATGACGAGTGGAATGAAATCATCGACACCAACCTGACTTCCCTCTATCGTCTGAGCAAGCCAGTATTGCGCGCCATGATGAAGAAGCGTCATGGCCGGATTATCAGCATCGGCTCCGTAGTCGGAACCATGGGCAATGCAGGCCAGGTCAACTATGCAGCCGCCAAGGCGGGTCTGGTTGGCTTTACCAAATCGTTGGCTCGGGAAGTGGCATCCCGTGGCATTACAGTGAATGCGGTTGCGCCCGGTTTTATCGAGACCGACATGACCCGGGCACTGAATGACGAACAACGTGCCGGCATCATGAATCAGGTGCCAGCAGCCCGTTTGGGTGATCCAAAAGAAATTGCCGCAGCTGTGGTATTCTTGGCGTCTGATGATGCCGCCTATATCACTGGCGAAACCCTGCATGTTAACGGCGGGATGTACATGGTGTAATCAATTTGTCGTGAGATCTGTTCAAATTTGCGATAGTACGCCGAAGTTTGGCGAATTTCGTGGTTTGACCAGAGGCAAGCTACTTGCAAACTGACGTTAATTGAATAAACTACCCCAACCAGACGCAATAGCGTATTTTTAAAGGAAAATTCAGGTCATGAGCAACATCGAAGAACGCGTAAAGAAAATCATCATCGAACAACTGGGTGTTAAAGAGGAAGACGTCAAGAACGCTGCCTCCTTCGTCGACGACCTGGGCGCTGACTCTTTGGATACCGTTGAACTGGTAATGGCGCTGGAAGAAGAATTCGATACCGAAATTCCTGATGAAGAAGCCGAAAAGATCACTACTGTTCAAGCGGCTATCGATTACATCACCGCTAATCAGGAATAAGTTCCTGTTCTGAAAGAAGCGGCCCAAGGGCCGCTTCTTTTATGTTTACTCCCTTTCAAAATACCTCTCGGAGACTACCTCAGTGTCAAAACGCAGAGTCGTGGTGACCGGCTTGGGGATGCTTTCCCCGGTGGGCAACACTGCCGAATCCAGCTGGCAAGCCCTGCTCAACGGGCAGAGCGGCATTTCTCCTATCGAACATTTTGATGCCAGTGAGTTTGCGACCCGTTTCGCAGGCCAGGTCAAAGAGTTTGATCCCGAACAGTACGGTATCAACCGCAAAGAAGCCCGCAAGATGGATCTCTTCATCCAGTACGGTGTGGCGGCGGGGATCCAGGCGCTCGATGATGCGGGTCTGGTTGTCAATGAAGACAATGCAGAGCGGGTCGGCGTGGCCATAGGTTCCGGTATCGGCGGTCTGGGTCTTATCGAACAGAACCATACCAGCCTGATCAACGGTGGCCCGCGCAAACTGAGCCCTTTCTTTGTGCCGTCCACCATCATCAATATGGTGTCCGGTCATCTCTCCATCATGAAGGGACTGCAAGGCCCCAACATAGCGGTGACTACTGCTTGTACCACAGGCACCCATGCCATCGGCATGGCTGGCCGCATGATCGCCTACGGTGATGCGGACGTGATGGTAGCCGGCGGTACCGAAAAGGCTTCTACCCCCATGGGAATGGGCGGTTTTGCTGCGGCCAAGGCACTCTCTACCCGCAACGACGAGCCCCAGAAGGCGAGTCGCCCGTGGGACAAGGATCGCGACGGTTTTGTGCTGGGTGATGGCGCCGGTGTGCTGGTACTGGAAGAGTATGAACACGCCAAGGCCCGTGGCGCAAAGATCTATGCCGAGCTGGTTGGCTTTGGCATGAGTGGCGATGCTTATCATATGACGGCACCTCCCTCTGACGGCAGCGGTGGCGCGCGCGCCATGAAAAATGCCATCAAGGATGCCGGTATCGTTCCCGAGCAGATCGGCTACATCAACGCCCACGGTACCTCTACCCCCTTGGGTGATGTGGCCGAGCTGCGCGGCATGAAGCAGGTGTTCGGCGAGCATGCCAGCGCCCTGATGATCAGCTCCACCAAGTCCATGACCGGCCATTTGCTGGGGGCGGCGGGTGCTATCGAAGCCATCATCACAGTGCTGGCGCTGCGTGATCAGGTGGCACCACCCACCATCAATCTGGACAATCCGGATGACGAGTGCGATCTGGATCTGGTGCCCCACGTAGCCAAACCTGGTCACTTTGAGTATGCCTTGTCCAACTCGTTCGGTTTTGGCGGCACCAATGGCTCACTGATCTTCAAACGCGTATAATTCGCCCCAGGGCGGATGACTCGGGCCCGATACTGCCGGTATCGGGCCTTTTTTATCGGAGGGATCCTTTTGCTTATCAATGGAATGCAGACAGATGCTGTGTCCGCCAGGGATCGTGGGCTGGCCTATGGGGATGGTCATTTCACCACCATGCTGGTCAGAAACGGTCAGGTTGTCTGGTGGCCTGCCCATCTGGCACGGCTGCAGCAGGCCAGCGCCAGACTCGGATTTACCGGGATGGACTGGTCAACCTTGACCCGGGAGGTGGCGCAATTGGCTGCTGGCCAGACGCAGGCTGTCGCCAAGGTGATGCTGACCCGGGGAACGGGCGGGCGCGGTTATGACGGCAGTGCCTGCGAGGCGCCAACCCGTATCGTCTCCCTTGCCGATTACCCGAGCCATTATCAGGGGTGGCAGCAAAACGGCATTCCACTGCTGGTTTGCCAGCAACGGCTCGGCGATGCCCCTATGCTGGCGGGACTCAAGACCCTGAACCGGCTGGAACAGGTCTTGCTGAAAAGCGAACTTGCGACGCGTTCGGGAGTCGAAGGTATAGTCTTGAACAGTCGGGGATTTCTGGTAGAAGGTGTCAGTGCCAATCTGTTTTGGCGCCGTGGCAAGACGGTGTTTACACCGGATCTTTCCCACTGCGGTATTGATGGCATCATGCGGCGCCATGTGATGGCGATGCTAAAACAGATGAGTATTGAACTGCGTGTCGTGGAGGCTCCGCTGGAGTCACTGTGGCAGGCCGAAGAGGTATGGCTGACCAATACCCTGATGGGCATAGTGCCGGTGACCGGCATTGGGGATACTCAGTATCCGAGCCCGGTATTGATCCGCCGTTTACAGGAGCGTTTGGTCATTGAAGTTTAATCGGCTTTACACCCTGCTCGCGGGCGCGGCGCTGACAGTTGCCGTGGCCGGGGGCTATGTATATCACAAGTGGCAGCAGGTGGAGACGCTCACCAACAAGGGGCCGACCCGCCTCTTTACCGTCGAGAAAGGGGCCCATGCTGCGCGCCTGATCGCCGAGCTGGGGGAGGGGGAAACCAGTCCCTGGGCCGTGCGGCTTTGGCTGCGTGGTCACCCCGAGCTGGTTGCCATCAAATCCGGTACCTACGAGATCAAGGAAGGGGCGCCACTTAAAGAGACCCTTTCTCTGTTTGCATCGGGCAAGGAGTTTCACTTCAGCCTCACCTTCGTCGAGGGCTCCCGCTTTGAGGACTGGCTGAAGCAGCTCTCCGGCGCGCCCTATCTGGAGCGGCTGACCGTGGAGCAATCTGAAGCCGACCTGGCTCACGAGCTTGGTATCGACAATGGCAAACTGGAGGGCTGGTTCCTGCCGGAGACTTACGCCTATACCACCCATGCCAGCGACATCTCCATACTGCGTCGCGCTTATCAGGACATGAAAGCCTTCCTGCAACAGAGCTGGGACAAGCGCCAGGCCAATCTGCCCTACAAGACCCCTTATGAAGCGCTGATCATGGCTTCGATTATCGAAAAAGAGACGGGCCAGCCGGACGAGCGGGCGCAGATCGCCTCCGTGTTCGTCAACCGCTTGCGTCTAGGCATGAAGCTGCAGACAGATCCTACCGTCATCTACGGGGTCAAGGATCGTTACGATGGCAATATCCGCCGCAGCGATTTGACGGACGTGAATCCGTACAACACCTATGTGATCGATGGCCTGCCGCCTACGCCCATCGCCATGCCCGGCAAGGCTTCCATCGAAGCGGCCCTCAACCCCAAGTCGACCGACTATCTCTATTTCGTCGCCAAAGGGGGCGGTGCCCACTATTTCTCCAAGACCCTCGATGAACACAATCGGGCGGTTCGCGAATACATATTGAAGAAACCCTAATGTCTAAATTTATCGTGATTGAAGGACTGGAAGGGGCAGGGAAGAGCTCCGCGGTACGTTATGTTACCGATTATCTGCAACGCCACGGCATCGACCAGATCGAATGCACCCGTGAGCCTGGGGGAACCCCGCTGGCCGAGCGGATGCGCGCCATCGTCAAGGAGGTGCACGACGAGCGCCTTACCATCGAAGCCGAGCTGTTGCTGATGTATGCCTCCCGGGTGCAGCTGGTCGAGACCCGGATCAAGCCGGCTCTGGCTGAGGGGCGCTGGGTGGTGGGGGATCGCCACGATCTCTCCTCCCAGGCCTATCAGGGCGGCGGGCGTGGCATCGATGCGGGGCTCATCGGCGCCATCAAGCAGGCGGTGCTCGGTGACTTCAAACCGGATCTCACCCTCTATCTCGATATCGATCCTGCCCTTGGTTTGCAGCGGGCCCGTCATCGTGGCGAGCTGGACAGGATCGAACTGGAGCAGCTCAGCTTCTTCGAGCGCACTCGCAGCCGTTATCTCGAACTGGCCGCCAAGGATGATTCCATCCGGGTGATCGATGCCGGACAAACTCCGGATCAGGTCAAAGCCGCCATCGAGGTCGCACTGGGTCACTACCTGTCGAACGAGCACGTATGTATCCCTGGCTGATCCCGGATTGGCATGCCCTGAGTCAGACGGCCCAGGCTGGTCGGCTGGGCCATGCCTGGTTGCTGCTCGGCGATCCCTGCCTTGGCAAGGAACAGCTTGCAGAACGATTGGCGCGCTTGCACCTCTGCCAGCAGCCGGATCGCGGAGAGCCCTGTGGCCAGTGCCACTCGTGCCAGCTGTTTGACAAGGGACATCACCCGGATCTTGGTACCGTTACAATCGACAGCAAGACCATAGGGGTCGAAGCCATTCGCGAGATCTGCGCTCGCTTGCAGAACTCGGCCCAGCTTGGTCGGGGCAAGGTGGTGATCATCCCGGATGCGGAGCGCATGACGGAGTCCGCTGCCAACGCCTTGCTGAAGACATTGGAAGAGCCGGCCGGCGATAGTCTCTTGCTGCTGATTGCCTCCCAGGTTTCCCGTCTGTTGCCCACTATCCTGAGCCGCTGTCACAAGCACGTCTGCCAGTTGCCGACGGAAGGGGAGACGGTGCGCTGGCTGGCCGAACAGGGTCACCAGGCCACATTGGCTCAGGTGCGGATCTGCCAGGGGGCTCCACTGCGGGTGCTGCGTTACATCGAAGAGCAGCAGGATGGCAAACGCCGGGAGTTGCTGGAGAGTTTCATCTCCCTGTCACTGACCCCGACTCGGGCCACCCATGTCTGCAGCCAGCTGGCGGATGAAACTCAGGTCAGGCTGCACTGGTTGCAGCTGTTTTTGTGCGATGCACTCAAGACTCAGGCCGGCTGTAGTCATCATCAGTTGGCGATGCCGGATCTGGCGGCCCTCAGCCAGCAGCTGGCCGAGGGCAACTCCAGCGAAAAGTTGCTGGAGGCGGAGCAGCAGCTCGTGGCGCTCAAGGCCGCCTGCCAACCTGGCCAGCTCTCCAATTCCACCATTCATCTGATGAACTGGCTCAGCCGCTGGTTATAAATCTGACAAGACGCAAAGGTTCTTTATGTTACTCGTTGATTCCCATTGCCACCTCGATCGCCTCAGCTATGGCAGCAAGCAGACCGACATGGCCGACGTGCTGGCCAAGGCTGCGCAGCAGGACGTGGGATACTTTCTTTGTGTGAGCGTGACTCAGGCACAGTTCCCGACCATGCTGGCGGCGATCGCCCCTTATCCCCAGGTGTTTGCTTCCTGTGGTGTGCATCCGCTCAATCAGGAACCCGGTGTCGATGCCGAGCTGTTGCTGGCGCAGGCCAGCGATGAAAGAGTGGTGGCCATCGGGGAAACCGGTCTCGACTATTTCTATTCGCCGGAGAACAAGGAGGTGCAGCAAGCCTCCTTCCGCGAACACATCCGGGTCGCTCGTGCCTTGAACAAGCCGCTGATCATTCACACCCGTGATGCCCAGCAAGATACCCTGCAGATCATGCGTGAAGAGGGGGCGGACCAGGTGGGCGGTGTGTTGCACTGTTTCACCGAATCCCTGGAGATGGCCCAGGCCGCGATGGAGATGGGTTTTTATATTTCCATTTCCGGCATAGCGACCTTCAAGAATGCATCCGCGCTGCAAGCCGTGGTCAAGGCGTTGCCGCTTGAACGCTTGTTGGTTGAAACAGACTCTCCTTATCTCGCCCCTGTGCCTCATAGGGGGAGGGAGAATGAACCTGCCTTTGTGCGAGATGTTGCCCAGGTTATTGCCGACCTTCGTCAGATGCCGCTGAGCGAGTTGGCAGAGGTGACCAGCCGAAACTTCTTTGAACTGTTCAAGTTGGCAAAAAAATAAACGACTAGGCCCCGGATAAAGGGGCCTCTTTATTTAAAATCATCCGCACAAACTTCCCCTCGTTATCACTGTTCATGCCACTTGTTATCTCTCACGGTTCATTGAATGTCAGCGCGATGACGTCGTTGAAAACTTGCCAATTGCAGATGATGTTGCTGCAGGTGGACATCGAGGTTCAGGGGGTTTAATTAGCGGTTCTATAAGTATCGATAATATTCATTATCGATACTTGATGTATATGAAGGATCCTGTAAGATCCTCCCAAACTCCGCATTGAATCATAGACTTACGTGGCTTACCCAACCGTTTCACCCCCTGTTTATCAGTCATTGCAGACTGTGTTCGATCCTCAGCTCAATAGTCGGGCGAGACGCTTCTTGCGCAGTGCCAAAGCGGATTCCACTCTCAATGCCTATCAGGCCGATACCCGTATTTTCGTATTCTGGTGCCAGCTCCACGGGCTTGACCCGCTGCAAACCACTCATCACGACATCATGAATTTTCTGGCGGATCAGGCCGATGGCATATTGGCGGACTGGGTGTGGCTGGATAAAGAGGAAGGGAAAGGGGAGCTGCGCAACGGTGAACCACGTAAGCCTGCGACCCTGGTCAGGCGACTGGCCGGGATCCGCTACGCCTTCAAGCAGAAAGGCATTCATCCCATGCCGACCGAGCATGCCGAAATCAAGGAGATGATGCGTGGCATAGTGCGTCTTGGTGATAACCGCAAGCGCAAGACGGGGGCGCTGACCCTGCAACCGCTGGCCAGGGTACTCGATGAAATCGACACCTCCAACCTGGCCGGTTTACGGGATCATACCCTGCTGCTGCTGATGTTCAGTGGTGCCTTGCGCCGCTCGGAGGCGGCCAGAATCGAGGTCAGCGATCTCGCTTTTGTGGGGCAGGGGATCAGGCTTCGACTCAAGCCGAGCAAACATCAGCTCCATGAAACCGAGATAGCGCTCATACCCGGCAAGCAGTATTGCCCCGTCTCGGCGCTGCACACCTGGCTTAAAAAAAGCCGGATCGGCGAAGGTGCGCTGTTTCGTCGCATGAACCGCTGGGGTCAGCTTATGTCGGACCCCCTCGGCCCCCAGGGGATAAACCTGATGATCAAGCGGCGCACCGGCCAGGCCATCGATGATCTCCATGTCAGTGGCCACAGCCTGCGGCGGGGATTCATCACCTCGGCCGTCACCGCCGGCAAGCCCATGAACAAGATCATAGAGGTGACTCGCCACAAGGACATGCGTACCCTGCAGGAGTATTTCGACGACGCCCACAAGTTCTCCGATCACGCTCTGGATGGCTTGTTGTGACACTCCGCGTCACTGCATTTTTTATGTTAAATTGTATCTTGTTGATCTGATGATATATTTATCGCGCTTTGCCAAAGTGCCTGATGGGAGGTGAGAGCTTTCTTGTTCAGGCAACAATGCGCCACAGGTTAGAGATAACAAACGTTAAAGCAGAACATTGCAAGGTCATATGAGCCAGGAAATAAACGTGAATGAGCCCCAAGCGGCTGCCCCACACAACAATGCCGAACGACAGCGCCAGCATGTGAAACGCAAGCAGGAAACCCATAGCCGGTTGCAGTGCTGGATAAGCAATCGCCACGCCGAGCGGTTACAGGAATTGGGGATGCACCTTGAAGACAGTCAGGCTTCGCTCATCGAGCAGGCGATCGATCTGCTCTATCAGCATGAGCTGTCATCCCAGCCCCAGGTTGAGAAAGAGATGGCGGATGTGCTTGAGTGAAAGGCAGAAAACAGAACGTCCGGACATAAAAAAAGCCAGGTACGAATTCCTTGTACCTGGCATAGGGGAATTGGCTCCTTGCAGAGCCGTGCGCTAACTGGTGTTCGGATAGCCTTAAGCTTAGACAAGGCTCAAGGCTTTTCAAGATCCGAATAAAAGTTCAACCGAAGTGTGGGTTTTCCAGACTCGATCAGGCGCGGAGTTTATGCACCGAACAGATTGTTGTCGCGCACCAGCTCACGGGGCAGGGCATTCTTGACCCGGCTACCGACCCACTTCCCCATGCCCAGGGTGTGCCCCTGATAACGAACGATCACCTCGCCAGTGCCAGCCTCCTGCTCGGGCCAGACGTCCCGCCCCATCATGAATTCTCGCGCATTGGCACTGTCGAGTTCGACAACCCCTTGTGTCGCCTTGTCACCATAGGCCAGCGCCCACTCATGGGTAAGACGGTAGCCCTTCTTGAAGGTCTCCGCCAGCTTGATGCCGATGCGATCGAAACGCAGCTTGCCCTGCACCTGCCCAAACAGGTGAGGGAAGAGCCAGATCTCGTCATTGCGACCAAACAGCTGACCTTGGGGTACCACACCAAAATTGGCTTCAATCTCGCGCAACATGGGCTCAGCCTCTTTGGCTGGCAGTGGCGAGAAGGGAAACTTGCCGAGTTTGCCCGGCTTGAACATGGTGTTGGGCACTGAGTGATGCTTGCGTATTCTGGCGACGAAAAAGCCTTCACTGTCGAAGATCTGGGGCCAAACGTGCAGATATCCTTCGGGCGTACAGGCCTGCTCCGCATTGGGGAACAGGTCGGCCAGCGAGTCAAGGGTCAGGGCATCGCCGAACTTGTCCAGCAGAGACTGACAGACCGCCTGATTCTCTTGCTCGCTCAAGGTGCAAGTGGAGTAGACCAGCACACCGCCGGGTTTGAGGGCGTGAAACGCGCTCTCCAACAACCCTTGCTGCACAGCAGCAATCTCGTCGATGCTCTCGATACTCCAGTTGCGCAAGGCATCTTCATCTTTGCGCACCGTCCCTTCTCCGGAGCAGGGGGCATCGAGCAAGATGGCATCGAAGGTCTCCGGCAACCACTGGCCAAACACCTTGGCATCGAAGTGAGTCATGCCCACATTGGTGACGCCGCAGCGCTGGATGTTGGCACTCAGCACCTTGAGCCGACTGCTGGAATATTCATTGGCAACCAGCATGCCCTGATTGTTCATCAGCGCTGCTATCTGGGTGGTCTTGGAACCAGGGGCGGCCGCCGCATCCAGCAGCATGCCATCTCGCTTGATCTGATCGCTGGCAAATAGCGCCGTCACCGGCAACATAGAGCTCGCTTCCTGAATATAGAAGAGGCCGCTCAGGTGCTCTGCCGTATTGCCAAGGGGCACGGACTCATCGGCCCGGGTCAACCAGAAACCGGTCTCGCACCAGGGAACGGCATCGAGTTGCCAGCCAAGTGGCTGCATCTGCATCACAAAATCGGAGACAGATATCTTCAGCGTGTTCACCCGGATGCTGCGCCGCAGCGGCCGCCGACAACTGGCTACGAATTCATCCATGGAGAGATGAGCCGGCATGATGGCCGCAATGTGGTGCAAGAAGTGATCGGGAAGATAGGTATTGTCGTGCACGGCGCCGTCTCGTTGACCCAAAATAAGGGGCGATATCCTATCACAAGGCTAGGAATTTTCTTAACAGTGCCGACCGGCAACATAAAAAAGCCCGGCGTCATGGCCGGGCTGGTGTGATAGGAAAGAGACGATCAGGGCAGAATGCGAGGGCTCCACTCCAGCCACTCTTTCTCTGCCTTGCCATGCAAGGGGTAACGATGGCCCGCCTTGACGGTCGGCCCCATCTCCCGCTCTGGGGTATTGAAGGCAATACCGCCCGCCAGCAAGCTCTGCACGGTTTCCACTTCGATGGTGCCCCCGGTCAAACCTATGTCGGCCTTGACGCCGGAGACGTTCCAGAAGCGGGTGTTGACCCGAACCAGGTGGGCATATTCCTGATCCACGCTCACATCGATCAACACTTCGCTGCCATCGCGTGCCAACGCCACGCCTGTGACGCTGCCCACCACCAGTTTGCGAAACAGCAAGGGGCTACCAACACTCAAGCCGCTGACCGACGGGCTCTTGAGGGTCAAGGCCAGCCCAACCGGGCCCGTCTGACTCAAGGGAAAACGGTCCTTGCCGGCCCCCTGGCCTGGCTGAGCCTCCACGAAGGCTCCCTTGATCAGGGTATCGAGGTGAGCTATGCCGCCCAATCCCAGCTTGGCTTGTACCAGGGTAAAGCGGGCACCGGATTGCATAAAGCGCTCCGCATACTGACCATCCAGCTCGGCCTTGAAGATCACCTGACCCAGCGATGGCTCCAGCTCGATTTGCTCAATCTTGCCGATGTCGACACCACGATAGCGGATCGGGCTGCCGACCCCCAGACCCGGATTGTTGTCGGCCACCAGGGATAGGGCGCGCACTTTCGCCCGTGCCTGCTCTTTGCTATCAAACAGTTGATGGCTGCTACGGCCGGTTCCCAGCCGGTCAAACTCGATGGCACCGCGCAGCAGGGTAGCAAGATTGCCCACCTTGACGTGTACGCCATCGACGCGCACCCGGGTATCCAGGGCGGGTTTTTTCCAGAACTGCGGCTGCCGGGAGAGCAGGGGGGCATAAACGCCGTCAATCTCCAGCTCGATCTCCACCCCTTCTTTGGCTGCGCGCAGTTGCTTGACCTTGCCCGCCTCAAGTCCCAGATAGAGCACGGGTGAGCCGATGCCGATACCATCTGCCTGCTCTGCCTTGAGCAACCAGCGCTGAGGCTTGGCATCACGAGTACCGAGCAATGCCAGCTCCTGGCTCGGGTAGAGGCGGTTGATGCGCTCACCGGTGACGGCCTGCACCAGCTTGATACCGCCGCCAATCCAGGCGCTGGCCGGGCTGGTTTCCACCTTGATACCGCTAAGATCGGCATCGATCTGCAGTGGTGACGCCCGATAGAAACGGGCCCGTTTCAGCAAGTGCTGATATTGCGTATTGACCACCAGAGCGACGCTGGCATTGCCGTTTGCATCCAGGCTCAGCTGGTTTATCTGACCAATCTGCAACCCCTTGTACCAGAGCGGAGCCCCTTCATTGAGGCCCGCCAGATCATCGGCCAACAGTGTGAGTCGGGTGCCGCTGACCTGATCCTGGCCGCTCAAGGTGATGGCTTTGACCCTTTCCCCCGCCACATAGTCGAGGCGAATGGCAGGCCCTGCCAGCAGGCGATCAGCGTGCTTGAGACCACTGGCGCCGAGGGAAACTGTCTCCCAGACCAGCCGGCTTTCGCCGGTGATCCGAAATGCTTGTTCCGGGTTGATCAAAGCCGTCACAATCCGGCCCTTGTCGGTCAGGCGAATGGGGTCAATACGGCCAATCTCGATCCCCTCATAGAGGATGGGCATTCCCTCCTTGATGGGCAGATCCCCCGCGGCTATGTCGATCCGTTCACCACGGGCGGCCTCGGCCAGTCCCTTGTAGAGGGTGAAGGTCTGCCCCTTTTGTGGCTCTGGCGATGCTTTGGGAGAGTCAAATGCTATGCCGCCGCTGAGGATGGAGGTGAGGCTGCCCGCCTCCACACTGACGCCGGCCAGACTGAAGGACCCCTTGATGCCGCTGATGTTCCAGAAACGGGTGTCAGCCTTGACGAGATGCTCGAAGCTCGGCTCGATCACCAGATCCAGGATCACGTTCTGGTTGTCCTGGCCCAAGCGGGTATTGATGACGCTGCCCACCTCGATACCACGGAAATAAAGCCTGGCGCCAATCCCGACCGACCCCAGCGAGTCAGCAGTCAGGTGCAACATGCGCCCTTGAGCCTGATAACCCGGGGGAGGGCCGTCCAGTGCATCAAACTCCTCTTCCAGCGGATTGTTGTCCCGGCCGGGCTGCAGGTTGATGTAGTTGCCGGAGACCAGGGTATCGAGGCCGGAAATTTCGGTCAGCGATGCCTTGGGGCTCACCAGCCAGAAGTCAGAGCCTTTGCGGATCAGCGAACGGGCTCGGCTGTCTATCTTGGCCAGTACCGCTATCTTGTGGCCATCTTCAGCCAGCTCCAGATCCTGCACCACCCCTATGGCCACCCCCTGATAGCGCAGCTGGGTCTTGCCTGGCAGAATGCCATTGCCCTGGGCAAAATTGATGCGAATAAGTTGTCCACTGCTCGCAAACTGCTGGTAGATGAACCCGACCGCCAGCAAGAGGGCAATGAAGGGCAACAACCAGACTGGCGATAACCAGCGACGCTTCTCAATGACGGGTTCAGCCCCGATCATACCGACTCCTTAATTGGCTGATGTGAACAGCACTTCAGATACAAACAAGTCATCAACAAGTCACCTTGTCCAAAACAGAAAGGGAGATTATCCAAGGGGTATCAGCGGGCCGCTTTGTCCCACAGCAGCCGGGTATCCAGCATCCTGGCCGACATCATGGTCAGCACCACTACGCAGGCAAACGCCGTGGCGCCGGGGCCCGCCCGCACATTGAGCAGCACGCCGCGATCAACCAACGCCACCATCAGCGAGATGACAAACAAATCCAGCATGGACCAGCGGCCGATAAAATCGATGATGCGATACATGATGAGCTGACGCTTGCGCCGCACCGGCTTGGTGCGCTGCAACTGCCAGCAGATCCAGCCCAGCCCCAAAATCTTGCCCACCGGCACTATGATGCTGGCGGTCAGCACTATGGTGGCGATCCCCGACATCTTGCTGCGATAGAGCATCATGATACCGCTGAAGATGGTATCGGACTGCAATAATCCCTTGTTATAGAAGTGGGTGATGGGCAGCAGATTGGCGGGCAGCAACATGAAGGTGGCCAGTGCCAGCAAGCCCCATGACCAGGCCAGCGAATGGGGGATGCGCAACTGCAACTTGCTGTGGCAGCGGGGGCAAACTGCGCCGGCCTGATGGCGAACCAGCAAACCGCAGCTGTGACAGCGGCAGAGCCCCAGCTCACGGGCGCTGGTCTGGGTCATGTTCCGGCTCCTCCAGTGGCACGCGCTCCCAGTAAGGCGCGGGATCAAACAGGGTCAGCAGAGTCATGTTGAGCAGCATCAGAATACCCAGACTCAACAAGCCGCCTCCCAGGCGCACATCGGCGATATCGATCAGTTTGAACAGCGCGACCAGCAGGCTGACGATGTAGACCTCCAGCATGGCCCAGTGACGAAACACCTCCACCGCTTTCAGGGTCGGGGCCAGTATGTGCCAGCGCTTGGCCAGACCACAGGACAGCAGAAAGATACCGAGCAGCAGGCCCACCGGTGCCAGCACGGCGCACCAGAGCACCAGTCCCGCCACCCAGAATTCGTGTTCGACCATCAGCACCAGGATGCCCTTGAGCAAGTTGGCATCCGAGTTCACCCCGGCCAGACGCAGGTAGATAAGCGGTTCGAAGAAGGCGGAGGGCAGCAGCAGAAAACCTGTGATGGTCAGGGCCATCAACTGGGAGGGGCGAAAAGCGTAGCGTCCATACAGATGCTGATGGCAACGAGGACAGTGAGCGTGGCGTCGCATTGGCAATAACTTGCGTTCGATCAGCAAGTCGCAAGCCGGGCAGACGATCACGGGATTGGGATCCGACATACGATTCAACCTGTTGAAGGAATTGGTGAAATTTACCCTAAAACCCGCGCCCTGTCTTGCCTGGCACCGTTCTGCCACGAAAGTATGATTGACGTTAACGTAAACGTGATATTAGATAGTCAGACCAGACAAATGAAAGGAGTCATGATGTCCAGCCTTACCCCTTCGGCAGGCCTGCTTTTTCGCACCGCCCTTGCCAACGAACGGCCACTGCAGATCGTCGGCACCATCAATGCCTACATGGCCCTGATGGCCGAACGTAGCGGCTTTGCGGCTATCTATCTCTCCGGTGCCGGTGTGGCCAATGCCTCCCATGGCCTGCCGGATCTCGGCATGACCTCCCTCAATGATGTGCTGATCGACGCAGAAAGGATCACCGCAGCGACCAAGGTGCCGCTGCTGGTCGACATCGACACCGGCTGGGGCGGCGCCTTCAATATCGCCCGCACCATTCGCGCCTTCGAACGCGCCGGTGTCGCCGCCGTACACATGGAAGATCAGGTGGCCCAGAAGCGCTGTGGCCACAGGCCCAACAAGGCGGTGGTCTCGCAGGAGGAGATGTGCGATCGCATCAAGGCGGCGGTGGATGCCCGTGAGAACGGGGAGTTCGTCATCATGGCGCGCACCGATGCACTGGCAGTGGAGGGGATTGGCTCTGCGCTGGAGCGCGCCGCCGCTTATGTGGCCGCCGGAGCAGACATGATCTTCGCCGAGGCGGTGACCGAGCTCGGTCAATATGATCGCTTCAAGCAGGCGGCCGGGGTGCCCATCCTCGCCAACATGACAGAGTTCGGCCAGACCGAGTTGTTTGATAAAGAGGCGCTCGCCAAGCATGGGGTCGACATGGTGCTCTATCCCCTGAGTGCCAGCCGGGCGGCCAATCAGGCCGCGCTCAACGTCTATCAGCACATTCGCCAGGATGGCCACCAAAGAGCCGTCGTGGACACAATGCAGACCCGGGAAGCCCTGTATGACTTCCTCGGCTATCACCATTACGAGCAGACACTGGATCGTCTGTTCACATCCAGGGATTAGGAGGCAAGGTTATGGGACAACAGAAGCCATTGGGCGGCGCCGGCCTGCGGGGTCAGAGCGCGGGGGAAACCAGCATTTGCACCGTGGGCAAGAGCGGTACCGGGCTCACCTATCGCGGCTATGACATCAAGGAGCTGGCAGAGGGCGCCCAGTTTGAAGAGGTTGCCTATCTGCTGCTCAAGGGAGCCTTGCCCAGTGAACAACAACTGGTGGACTACAAGCGCGAGCTGCGCCGCCTGCGCACCTTGCCCACCGCCCTGCTGGAGGTGCTTGAGCGCATCCCTGCCACTGCCCATCCCATGGATGTGTTGCGCACTGGTTGTTCCATGCTCGGCGATCTGGAGCCGGAAGATGGCTTCGAGCACGAGCAAGAAGTGGCCGATCGCCTGCTGGCGGCCTTCCCTGGCATACTGCTCTATTGGTACAAGTTCAGCCACGAAGGGCTGCGCATTGCGCTCGACACCGACGAGGAGTGCATCGGTGGCCACTTCCTGGCCCTGCTGCACCAGAAAGCCCCGAGCGAGCTGGCGCGCCGCGTCATGCATGTCTCCCTCATTCTCTATGCGGAGCATGAGTTCAACGCCTCCACCTTCGCAGCCCGGGTCTGTGCCTCCACGCTTTCCGATATGTTCTCCTGCATTACCGCCGCCATCGGTACCCTGCGCGGGCCGCTGCACGGTGGTGCCAACGAGGCCGCCATGGCGATGATCGAGCCCTGGCAGGATGAAGCCCAGGCCCGGCGCGAGCTGCAGGCGAAACTCATCGCCAAGGAGAAGATCATGGGCTTTGGCCACGCCGTCTATCGCACCTCGGATCCCCGCAACGTCATCATCAAGGAGTGGTCGGCCAGGCTGGCCGAGGCGGTGGGAGACTCACGTCTTTATCGCGTTTCCTGCGAGGCGGAGAAGGTGATGTGGGAGGAGAAAGCCTTGTTCCCCAATGCCGATTTCTTCCACGCCAGCGCTTACCACTACATGGGGATCCCGACCAAGCTGTTCACGCCCATCTTTGTCTGCTCACGGGTCACCGGCTGGTGCGCCCACGTGATGGAGCAGCGGGAACACAACAGGATCATTCGCCCGAGCGCCGATTACGTCGGCCCGGCCCCCCGTCATTTCGTCTCTTTGCAACAACGATAAGGAAATCACGATGTCCGCCAACGTCGACGTCAACCACAGACCTTCTCCCGATCAGGTGCTGGTCGATATTGCCGATTATGTCTGCAACCACCCCATTACCAGTCAGGCAGCCCTCGATACCGCCCGCTACTGCCTGATGGATACCCTGGGCTGCGGCCTGCTGGCGCTGCGCTTTCCCGAGTGCACCAAGCATCTGGGGCCCATAGTCCCCGGTACTCTGGTACCTCACGGTGCCCGGGTACCCGGCACCCAGCTCTGCCTCGATCCGGTCAAGGCGGCCTGGGACATTGGCGCCATCATTCGCTGGCTCGATTACAACGACACCTGGCTGGCCGCCGAGTGGGGCCATCCTTCCGATAACCTGGGGGGTATTCTGGCTACCGCCGACTGGTTGTCGCGCACTCGTGTCGCCGAGGGCAAGGCGCCGCTCACCATGGCCGATGTGCTGACCGCCATGGTCAAGGCTCACGAGATCCAGGGCGTGCTGGCGCTGGAGAACTCCTTCAACCGGGTTGGCCTGGATCACGTTGTGCTGGTGAAGGTCGCCAGTACCGCCGTGGTGACCCATATGCTGGGGGGCAATCGCGATCAGGTGATCGATGCCATCTCCCAGGCCTGGGTCGATGGCCAGAGCCTGCGCACCTATCGCCACGCCCCCAACGCGGGGTCGCGCAAGAGCTGGGCGGCTGGGGATGCGACATCCCGCGCCGTGCGACTGGCACTCATCACCATGAGCGGCGAGATGGGCTATCCCGGCGTACTGAGCGCACCCAAGTGGGGTTTCTACGATGTGCTGTTCAAGGGCAACCAGTTCGCCCTGCATCAGGGCTATGGCAGCTATGTGATGGAGAACGTGTTGTTCAAGATCGCCTATCCGGCCGAGTTCCATGCCCAGACCGCCGTCGAGTGCGCCATGAAGTTGCATGAGGAGGTGAAGGGTCGGCTCGACGAGATCGACCGCATCGAGCTCACCACCCATGAATCGGCCATTCGCATCATCAGCAAGGTGGGGGCACTCAACAACCCGGCGGATCGGGATCACTGCCTGCAATACATGGTGGCCGTGCCGCTCATCTTCGGGCGCCTGATAGCCGAGGACTATGAAGATGACGTGGCCGCCGATCCCCGTATCGATGCCCTGCGCGCCAAGATGGTGGTACAGGAAGACAAACGCTACAGCCGCGAATACCTGGAGGCAGACAAGCGCTCCATCGCCAATGCCATCCAGGTCTTCTTCAAGGATGGCAGCCACAGCGCCAAGGTGGAGGTGGAATATCCGGTTGGCCATCGTCGCCGGCGGGAGGAGGGGATCCCCCTGCTGGCGGAAAAATTCCAGCACAATCTGGCGACACGCTTCCCGGCCAAACGGGTGCACGATATTCTCGCCCTCTGCCAGGATGGCAAGCAGCTGGCCAGCATACCGGTCCATGCCTTTATGGATCTGCTGGTGATCTGATCCGCAGGTTTTCCCACCAGAAATAGACGCGGGCCGCAGGGGCCCGCTTCTTATTGGAGCGTCATGCGCCGCCAGTCAGGCCAGCACGCTGGCATCCCCGTCAAACAGCGCTTCCATGATGGCTGTTTCCCGGCTGGCGATGGTTTCCAGAAACTCGTTGGCCCGCCCCATCTGATGGCAGACCCGATAGCCGCGCTCGACAAAAGAGAAAAGCTCGCCAAGCCCCGCCAGATGAGCCGGCCCAGAGACAAGTTTGAGGGTGGTGCCGAGGAAAGGCTTGCGGGCCAACCTGTCAAGCGTCATTCCCAGCTCTGTGACCAGGGTTATCTGATGGGCGCGTCGCTCGGGTTCACCCACTTCCCGATAGGCGAGGGCATACGCCGCTGCCGTCAACCGGCCTATGGCGCCACTGCGACGCAGCGCCACCACCATCAGGTAGTCGAGCTCCTCGGAGAGAGCGTCAAGCTCAATCGCCTGGGCCAGCACCTTGAGGCCCGATTCCGGCAGCAATCGCTCGGCGGTCGGCATGACGCGCATCACGTCCGCATCGCGCCGGGCACAATCCCCGGGGCCATAGAGATCCGTCAGGAAAAATTCGGCGGCCGGGCCGTAGCGTTCGCTCTCCAGCAGATCCCTGTGGGTACGCCCCAAGCGATCTGCCTGCCATTGACGCAATCTGTCTCTGTCTTGCTGATCTTCCGGGTGGTTACGCATCTGCTCGCGCAGGGAGGCGACCCGATTGAGCTGACGATAGAGCCGCCCCAGAGTGCTCTCGTCTTCGGACTGCGGGTCATCGGATAGGCGTGTCTCTTGGGTCATATTCAGCTCTCTGGTGACCTGCAACGAATGGCTTGGCGAACGGATAAAAACAGGGCACATGATAAGTGGATAGTGAGGCGGATAGTAGCGTGCACTACCGCGCCGATACATGCTTCTCCTTGAGTGTAACTCGCGGGCGGGCAGGGGATAAATGCGTGATGCCCTTGCTCAAGCGGCTTTGTTAAGTGAGTCCCAATTATGTTGCAAATGGCTTTCACTTGTTTGATTCATGTGTTTAATATCAATAAATGTTGTCATCGCTCAGAGAGTTAGCATGTTCCTATACGATCCCCTTGTCGGCAGCAGCCTGTCGACCATCCAGGTCAATCGCCAGCACCCCCTGGGGCTGGCCGGTGTGCGGCTCGCCGCCGAAGCCATTGCACAAGACATGAGCGAGGAGTACCAACTCGACTGTGAATGGGAAGATGAGGAAGAGACCCGGTTGCTGTTTCGCGGTGCCGGGGTCAATGGCTTTCTCTGCCTGACCGATACAAACCTGCAACTGGAGGTGCGCCTCGGCCTGATGCTGCTGCCGGTACGCAGCGTGCTGGAGCAGGAGATCCTCGAATATGTCGATAACCGCCTGCCTTGCCCCAGCCAGGGATAAGCCGCACAGGAACATCAACACTCGCTCTGTCTGTCTGTCGCCGAAAATAGATGTCAGACAGCACGCCTGTATATTAACTGAACGACATGACGACCTCCGAATAACAAATAGACCAGAGGCAAGACGAGCGGAACAATTATTTTTTTACGATGTCATGTTCACGTCGCCACGTTTCATTCTGCCCAGGCAGAAATAATTAATCGAAGCGTATTGGCACCAACATATACGACTCCTGTTTGTTCGCCATCGATATTGCAGTCTTCATGGGAAGATGGCGGACAAATAAGCGAAATGGTAGGGAAAAACCATGTCACCGTGTGAACTTATCTCCTGTGTCGATACCGCCTGGCTGCGGATGGACAGACCCAACAATTTGATGCAAATCGTCGGTGTGCTGATGTTTGACGGTCTGCTCGACGAGGCCCAGCTGCGTACCAGTCTCGAGTACACCATACGGGTACAGCCCAGATTTCACCAAAAGGCCAGCCTGGAGGGGGGTGAGTACTACTGGCGTGACGATCCCGATTTCGATCTCGATTTGCACCTCAAGCGGGTGATCCTGCCGGGCAAAGCTGGCAAGGCCGAGCTGGAGCGGCTGGTGGCCGACTTTGCCTCCACCCCGCTCAACCATCAGCGCCCCCTGTGGGAGATGCACCTGGTGGATACCTCCCTCGGTGGTCAGGCGCTGGTGGTTCGCTTTCATCATGCCATGGGAGATGGATTCTCCCTGGTGCGCGCTCTGCTCACCATGATGGATGAGAGCCCGGTGTCCGCGCCGCGCCCGCAACCCGAGCCCCTGGCCAGCGACCATGATGACGACCACGACGCTCATCAGGGCAGTCGCCTGCTGCGAGCCGGTCTCAAGCTGACCGGCACCCTCTGGTCCAAGTATGTCGAAGTACTGACCCATCCCACCAAGGCGATGGACTACCTCAAGATAAGCCGGGATGTGACCGCCGAGCTCTACACCATCGCCACCCTCTCCGACGATGCCAGGACACGGCTGAAAGGGGAGACTGGCAGCACCAAGCGGGTGGCCTGGTCTGAACAGATACCGCTACCGGATGTGAAGGCGGTAGGACGGGTGCTCGGCTGTTCGGTCAACGATCTGCTGATTGCCGCCACAGCAGGAGCGCTTCGCCACTATCTGATTGAGAAAGGGGATGACGCCGATGGCGTCGCAATACGGGCCCTGGTGCCGGTCAACATGCGCGCCCCCGACGACAACGGTGCCCTTGGCAACCGGTTCGGGCTGGTGGCCCTGGACTTGCCTCTGGATATCGAACACCCGCTGCAACGGCTGCATGCGGTGCGAGAGCGGATGCAGGCGCTCAAGTCCTCCCTGCAACCAGCCGTGGTGCTGAACCTGCTGGAGGTAATGGGCATGGCCCCCAAGGCCTTGCAACAGCAGACCATCGATATTCTCTCGGCCAAGGCCAGCGCCGTCATCACCAATGTGCCCGGTCCCCAGCAGACCCTCTATCTGGCCGGTGCCCGTCTGCGCCAGCCCCTGTTCTGGGTGCCCCAGGCGGGTGACATAGGTGTCGGTGTCTCCATCCTCTCCTATGACAACAAGGTGCAACTTGGCCTCATCACCGACAAGAAGCGGGTGCCGGATCCCGACCTTATCGTCGACCGCTTTGCCGTGGAGTTTGAACAACTGCTGTTGCTGGTGCTGATGGAACCGGATCTGGTCTATGACCCTGAGGTACTCGAGCAACTGCTGCAAGGAGGCTAAGCGTACCGAAAAACAAAGAGGCCAACCCTTGGGTTGGCCTCTTTCATGGCCACAAGGCGGCGTTATTCGTCCTCCAGCTCTTCACGGGCCGCTTCCACATCGAGCCGCTCCATGGCATCCATGGGCTCACACTCGGCAGCCTCGGCATAGAGCGCTTCGGCCGCCGCCATCTTGCTCTTGCCATGCATCATCACCATGGCATTGGCGTACTCCATGCGGGCGATGGCGGAGTGGGGCAGTATGGCCAACGCAGCCTTGAAGTGACGCTCAGCTTCGTCTTTTTTGGCACCATAGGTGATCCCGCCGATCATGGCGCCCAGCTTGTCGATGATCTCCGCATGCCAGGCACCGAAGGCGATGTGGGCCTCGGCATGCTCGGGGGCCAGTGTCAGTGCTTTTTCCAGGCTGGTTTTTATCTTGTCACCTATCCCTTGTGACAGGGCCTTGGAGACCGAGATCACCTGGCTATAGCGACCCAGCGCCAGGGCGTGGAAATACCAGCCATTGGCATTGTCGGGCTGACGCTTTTGCAGTTGCTCGGCGTTGCTGGCGGCCAGCTCGAATGCCGCCCGCTTGGCGTACTTGTCATCCAGCAGGTAGCTGGCGTGGATCACCAGCGCCTTGTTCACCACGTTGAGGCCAGCGTCCCCCGCCGCATTCCCCAATGCCACCGCCTGACCGAAGTCACCGGCATGGTAGGCACGCCAGGCCGCCTGCACCTGAGCGTCTTGAGGCCAGGGTTCTGCATCCCCCTGATGCAGGCGAGCCCAATGTTGCTTGAGGCCCGCCCCCGCGTAGTCATAGGCCGCGTCCGGCCAGGGGAACGGGGTGAACTCGGACAATTTTTGCTGTGAAATGGTCATGTTGTGCTCCCTGTTAAAAATCGGAATTGGGTGCCCTCGTCGCAAGGGACGGGCAGTAATGCATGGCGATGGCATCCAGATGGGCACGGGCATTGGGCCGAAGACGGGGGGCCACCAGCTGCATTACCTGAAACACCCCGAGGGCGATGTCGGCATCGGCCCGCGGGTGCAGTGCGCGCTGATAGGAGATCCAGAAGGTGCCCACCAGCGCGATATTGGCCGCCAGGGCAGCGATCTGGGCGTCGCTGCCCTGCAGCAAGCCACTGCCGGACAGACTGTGACAAATGGCGGCGGCTGTCTGTTCCTTGCGCCGCAGCAGAGCAGAGAAGCGCAGCTCCACCTTGTGATTGCCGCTCATCAGGGTGCTGATGTCGTAGTAGAAGAAGCGATATTTCCAGATGAGTTCGAACATCAGGTGCAAGAAGAACCAGATATCTTCTGTTTCATCCAGCGGGGGGGTGACGGTGTCGAGCAGATGAGCCATCTCCTGTTCGAATTCACCGAACAGGGCGTTGACTATCTCTTCCTTGTTGTGAAAGTGGTAATAGAGATTGCCCGGACTCATCTCCAGCTCGGCCGCGATGGCGGAGGTGGTGACGGTCGGCTCACCCAGCAGGTTGAACTGGGTGAGGGCGGTGGCCAGGATCCGCTCCCGCGTTCGCCGCTTTGGTTTGCTCTCCATGCTACTCCTTCGGTTGCCGGCGGCCCTTGCCGCCATAACGGTGGGTCAACCAATGTTGCAATTGGGTCAGGGAGGCATCCAGTGCCGCGACCGAGCCAGTCCCCGGAGTGAGCAGGGAGCGCTGCTGATCGGCCAGCGCCCCCAGATTGAGCTCAAGCCCATGCTTGGCGAGGATGGGGCCAAGTTCAGCCCGGCGCTGCCACAGATCACGACGGGTATGCTGGAAGGCGTGCTCGCACAGGTGGCGGCGATCCCGATAGCTGAACACATTGGCAAAAAACATTTCGCCATCAGCCTGGGAGGGCTCGAACAGCAAGGCGTCGGCATCCGGGTACTGATGCTTGTAGCGATCCATCCCCACGTGCATGCGCGAATGTATGATGGCGCGAAAGGTCTGGGCCAGCACCACAGGCAAACCACTGTCCACCAGATTGGCGGGGCGCTCGCTGGCGATCCCCGCATCGAACGGCACCAGCGGGTTGATGCAAAACACCAGATCGGCTCCCTCCTGCAGCGCCACCGAGGCATGCAGCGTCTTGATGAGGGCCCCGTCCACATAGTGACGGCCATTGATCAATGACGGTGGAAACAGGCCGGGCAGGGCAGCAGAGGCTTGTACCGCCGCCGAAATGGGCACATCGTCGAGCCCCGGGCTGCCAAATGCCACGGCGCGGCCTGTGTCGAGCTCGGTGGCGATGACGAACAGGCGGCTCTTGAGTTTGCGAAAGTCATTGCTGCGGCCACGGCGAGAGAAAAATTGGGTCAGGAAGCGATCCACCCCGCGGCTGTCAAACAAACCTGTCGGGATCGCTTTGGACATGCCTTGCAAGGAGCCGAGCAAGCTTTTGTTCCAGGGGGCGGAGAGGTAATCGGCCAGGCACTCCCACGCCAATGGCGGCAGTGAGGTCAGTCGGTCAAGGTATTCACCGAAAGCGGGGCGCAGCAGAGTCGAGGGGTCGAAAAACTCGCTGCTGTCATCGCTGAGCAGGATCCGCACCAGCTTGTCGGGGGAAATGCCATTGGCCAGCGCCGAGGCAACGACGGCTCCTGAACTGACCCCCACATAAATATCGGCCTGTTCGAAACGCAGCCCCTTGATACTGTCGGCTAGGGCGGCGCAGGCTCCGATCTCGTAAATCCCCCCCAGAGGACCCCCTCCAGCGAGGGCAATCGCAATCGTGCTCATGACACAGCCTCCCTTCTCAAGCAAAACCGGCCCAGCAAGAGGGCATGGGCCGGTCAATCACTATGCCAGGCCAAGCAGGTCTGGCCGGTCAGATCAGGAGAGGGTGGTCTCGCCCTTCTCCTTGACATCCTTGGCGACTTTTTCTACCTCGGACGCCAACGCCTTGACCTCTTCTTTCACCTTGGCGATGGGGGCTGCAGCCTTTTTCACCGGTGGCTTCCTGGCCGCCGGTTTCTTGGCGACAGTGGCGGCGGCAGGTTTGGCTTCGGCAGCCGGTGCAACCGTGTCATCCTGTGCATCGACCAGTTGCTGTACTACTTCGGTCAGCTCGGCCATTCGCTTGGAGAGCTTGTCGATATCCTTGCGGGTCGGGATACCGAGGCTTGCAACCGCGCGGGCCACGCGATCCTCGAACACTTGTTCCAGACGGCCCCAGGTACCAGTGGTCTTGTCAGTGATGGCCGCGATCTTTTCGTCGGCACTCTGACGGGTGCGGGTCTGCAATGCTTCGCCTTCCTGCACCAGGGCTTCGAAGATCTTGCCCCCTTCCTCTTGTGCCTTGGCATAGGCACCCAAGCCCGCCAGCCAGATCTGCTGGGTGGATTCTTTGATGGTCGAGGTGAGCTGGTTGTCGGTCACCGAGCTTGCCAGCGATTTCAATTTCTTGGCCATGATTGTTTCCTTACTGGAGAGTGGGATGAGGTAATGACAACAACCTTGGAACATTCGTTGTGGCATTACTGAGCTTTCATTCTCAGTCTATGGGGAAAAAATAGAGGGTTCTACCTAATAACGGAACAGGCAGTCGTGGTAATTTTGGTCTCGGTCACGAAGATGATGTTCGAATGCATATTTCCAATTGAAGCGTGATATATCTAACGACAACTAACAGCCCAATCAGTAAGGGAATAAATACCATGGACTATTTCATCACGGGGGGCAGCGGTTTTATCGGCCGCCGACTGATAAAAAAACTGCTGCAGCGCCCGAATAGCCGGGTGCATTTCTTGATGCGCGCAGCCCATCTTGAGCGGGTACCCGAATTGCTGGCTTACTGGGGAGTCGACGAGCAAAGAGCAATCCCGATCGTCGGAGACATGACCCATCCCCAACTCGGAGTGAGCGCAACCGAGCAGGAACCACTCGTCGGCAATATCGATCACTTCCTCCATCTCGCTGCCATCTATGACCTCAACGCCAAGGCGGGCATTCAGCAGCAGGTCAACACTGAGGGCACCCGTCAGGCGCTGCAACTGGCCGAACGACTCGGCGCTCGCTGCTTCCATCATTGCAGCTCCATCGCAGTGGCCGGTCTGTTCGACGGCCTGTTTCGTGAAGACATGTTCGATGAGGCAGAACACCTCGACATGCCCTATTTCCAGACCAAGCACGAGGCCGAGGGCATAGTGCGCAAGGAGAGCACCATCCCCTGGCGCATCTATCGGCCCGGTATAGTGGTAGGGGATGCCAACACAGGCGAGATGGACAAGGTGGACGGCCCCTATTACTTCTTCAAGACCATCCAGAAGCTGCGCCGCCTGCTGCCGCCCTGGATGCCCGCCATCGGTGTTGAGGGGGGGCGCATCAATCTGGTGCCGGTCAACTTCGTGGTGGATGCCATCGATCACATCGCCCATCTGGAGGGGGAAGACAACAAGGCGTTCCACCTGACCGACTCCCATCCGATGCGGGTTGGCGACATGCTGAGCACTTTCTCCCGTGCGGCCCACGCGCCCGAGCCCGCCATTCGCATCAATGCGGCCCTGTTCAGCTTTATCCCCCGCCATCTGATGACCATGCTGATGGCGCTGACGCCGGTGCGCCGCATTCGCGATGCAGCCATTGCCGATCTCGGTCTGCCCAAGGATATTTTCCGGCTCATCAACTATCCCACCCGCTTCGACAACCGCGAAGCCCAGCGGGTACTGAAAGGAACCGGCATTGAAGTGCCGCCGCTGCACAGCTACGCCTGGCGGTTGTGGGACTACTGGGAGCGTCACCTCGACCCCGAGCTGTTCATCGACCGCACTCTGCGCGGCCGCGTCGAGGGCAAGGTGGTGCTGATCACTGGCGCCACCTCCGGCATCGGCAAGGCCACCGCAAGAAAGTTGGCCGAGGCGGGCGCAACAGTGCTGACCATTGCCCGGGACGAGCACAAGATTGCACAGACCCAGGCCGAGTTTGCCGAGCAGGGCTTGACCCTGCAGGTCTATCAGGGGGATCTGGCGGATCTGGCGCAGGGGGAGGCGATCACCCGGCAGATAGTGGCCGAGCATGGCGGGGTGGACATCCTCATCAACAATGCCGGCCGCTCCATCCGTCGCGCCATCGAGGACTCCTTCGAGCGCTTCCACGATCTGGAGCGCACCATGCAGCTCAACTACTTCGGCACCCTCAAGGTGATCATGGGGGTGCTGCCCACCATGATCGAGAAGAAGAAGGGCCACATCATCAATATCTCCTCCATCGGGGTGTTGACCAATGCGCCGCGCTTCTCCGCCTACGTGGCGTCCAAGTCGGCGCTCGATGCCTGGGTGCGCACCGCGGCGTCCGAGTTTGCGGATAAAGGGGTCAACTTCTCCATCATCAACATGCCGCTGGTGAAAACCCCCATGGTGGCGCCGACCAAGGTGTATGAGCAGGTGCCCATGATGACGCCGGAAGAGGCCGCCGATCTGGTGTGCGACACCATCATCAACAAGCATGTACGGCTGGCTACCCGCCTCGGGGTATTCGGTCAGGTGATCCATGCCCTGGCTCCACGGGTGGCCCAGGTGATCATGAACACCAGCTTTCGCACCTTCTCGGATCCCAAAGAGGGCGGCGAGTCCAAAGCCTCCGCGGATCAGATGGCGGTCTCTACCCTTATCAAGGGCATTCACTTCTAACCTGCTTGCATCGATTAAGAGAGAGCACAAACACCAAGGGCCTGAACAATCAGGCCCTTTTCGTTTCTGGCTGGGAGCGGGCAAGCAAGGTCAGCAGCAGGGCCGTGGTACGGCGCGAGTAGATAAGGGAGAGGTGGCCAAGGGCTGCGAGCTCTATGTCCTCCATGCCCGCCATCAGCTGACGGGACTGGGGCAGCACAAAGTTGTCATGACTGGTGCGCACCGAAATCCCGGGCACACACAGCGGCACGGCGGCAAAGCGTTGCAGCCAACCGGAGCCTGGCTCCATCTCCCGCGCATTGTCACCCAGTGCAATGGTCGCCAGCTGGCTGCCCTGATGGGGCGTCGCCAGGGTAATAAGCTGCGCCACCTTGCCACCGCTGGCCAGGGCAAGATAGTCACGGCACACCAGGCCCCCCATGCTATGGCCAATCAACACCAGCTGAGAGGCACCCGTGGCAGCCAGCACTTCATCGATACGCCTGGCCAGCAGGGGTACCATGTCATCGAGATGACCGAAAGGAGGAGTAAGTGTAACGGTGGCGACCACGTGACCGGCCGCTTCCAGACGGGCTCTTTGTATCCGCCAGATCCCGCGACTGCAACCGTAACCGTGAACCAGCAGCAAGGGCAGGGGGGAGGGGGTAAGCCTGTCCGGCGTCATCAGCAGCCGCTCAAATGGTAGCAGCCAGGTGAAGGTAAACAGATAGGCGAGCATCTCCCAAACCACCATGCGTAAGCAGGTCCGCAGGCCGATGGCCGGTGCCGGATAGAAGCGGGAGAACCCCCAGGTCAGCAATACCACCAGGCAGCGCAGCCCCAATAGCGTCAATACCACAAACAGCAGGGAGAGCAGGGGAGAGAGGCCAATGACCAGATGCGCGATGCTCCCAAGGAGCATCACCTCAACCAGCAGCAGTATGAGCAGTTGTCTTGTGATCGTCATGAGCCCATCATCCAGCTTGCTTAAAGCGGATGTCAAATGACCCTTTCATCAATGTGATAATGGCCGCGTAATCGGCCACAGTCTCTCATCATCACCCGCTTTATCTGGATATTTGCAATACTGTATATCCGTACATATACTTGTGTTCACTATCATAAGGAGGATGCCATTATGGCTGTTGAAATCAAATATGTTGTCGTGCGTGGGGGAGTGGAAAAGATGACCTTTGCCAGCAAGAAAGAGGCGGATGCCTATGACAAGCTGCTGGATACCGCTGACGAGTTGATGACCTTGCTGGCAGGGGCACCTGTCAATCTTGAACCCGAACAGCAAGAGACCCTGGCCTTCTACCTGGCCGAACAGCGTGACGTACTGCAAAACGTACTGCGCGGTGGCAAGGCGCAGGGGAGTACCAAAGAGGATCCCCAGCCAATGGAAGAGAAGGCTGACGCTGACAAACCCAAGGGAAAATCCCTCAAGAGCGTGGCGTGAAGGCAAGGGGAGTGGGGCGCCAGGTTGAAACAGTGAAATAGTGAAATAGTGAAATAGTGAAACAGCAAGCTCAAACACCCAAAATCATTCACAATTTAAGAATTTACAGTCACTTTTACGGATGTTTACCCGAGAATTTTCGAACAAGGGTGCATATCCATTGAATAAAAATAGACAGTCGCCCAAACGGGTTACAAAAGCCGATGCGGCATCGCACACAGCTGGATTTTTTGTCACATCATGATGCCGATAACCCCATTTATCGGCATCAGCTTTTGAACAGAGCACACGGCTCCCATCCTATTGACCAAGCAAGCACCACCATGACCTCAATGTTACTTCCACCCGCCATGCCGCTGTTTGACGGCCTGGCTCACCTGGAGACGGGCAATCCCCAGGTCAATCAGTATCTGGCCAACCTCAGCCTGAACGACGTGCCCGATGCAGGCCTCGTCTACGAACTGGCGGTCGACTGGCTGCTGGAGCAACGCCATAACGAGAACAACTACAAAACGTACCGTAGCGAGCTGACGACATTTCTGCACTGGTGTTTCAGCGAGCTGGCCATCAGCCCGAAAGACCTGACCCGGCGCATCATGATGCGCTATCTCGACTATTGCCAGGCGCCACCAGACCAGCTGATTGCTTACCGCAATGTGGCGCAGTTCATCCTAGACAAAGAGTGGGGAGAACGGCTGCCCAATCCGTTGTGGCGGCCATTCCTCGGCAAACGGGAGCTGGGCCGCGAGCTGCCATACCGTCTGAGCGAACAGGCAATGAAGACCAAGCTCGCCATTCTGTCGGCCTTCTTCCAGTTTCTGATCCAGGAAGAGTACATGGACAGAAATCCGGCTCTGCTGCTGCAACGAGTCAAGCGACCGGTCCAGCAGGAACCAGATGATCAGGGCCAGGCCTTCACCGAGCTGCAGTGGTCCTATGTCATGCAAGCGGCCGAGCGACTGGCAACCGAACAGCCAGAACAGCATGAACGCAGCCGTTTTTTGATAAGCCTGATGTACGCCTGCTATCTGCGCATCTCGGAGGTGGCTGCCAGGCCGGGTTTTACGCCCGTCATGGGCCAGTTTCGCCGTGACGGTAAAACCGGCGTCTGGGGCTATTACATTCCACGCAGCAAGGGCGGCAAACGGCGTACTGTGGCGGTGTCTCAGGCCTTGCTGGACGCGCTCAAGCGCTATCGCACTTTCTTGGGGCTAGCGCCATTGCCGGCCCCCAATGAACAGACACCACTCTTTGTACGCCATAAAGCCGCCGCGCATGGCCGTGAACAGGGAGAGCTCAATGCCAATCTCGGTATCCGCCAACTGCGTGAACTGGTGATGACGGTGATCCAGACTGCCGCCAATCTGGCCGAACAGGATGGTTTTACCCAGGACGCCGCCGAGATGTGCAATCTGACGCCGCACTCCATTCGCCACACCGGCATTACCCATGATATCAATCTCAATGGTCGACCCTTATCCCATGTTCAAGCTGACGCGGGTCATGACAGCATAGACACCACCTCCAAATATCTGCACACCGGCAACAGTGAACGGCACGAAAGCGCCAACCATAAACCGCTTGATAGGTTGCATGAATGAACGTGTGTTGGTGTGTCGATGAAGAGTGAGAGATAACAAATCAATATGAGTGATACAGTGGCCAACCGAACACGTGCGCTGATAGGAGCAAGAGCGACCGTCACGAACCAGATGAGTGCCAACTCGGTAGCGTGTTTCATCTCATAAACAAAACCGCGCATAATGTGACTAGTGGTTATGTTGAACACTAGGCCCCCTGCCACAATCGAACAGGGCAGGGGGCTTCGAGGTAGGAGGGAGGTGGGACAGCTTGCTGGCATCATCCAGACGCCTGAGAATGTTTAATATAACTCGTGTTATGCGAGGTCAGGAGTTGCCCTTTTCCTTCGCCAATTTAAGCCATACGGCTTTAAGTTCTTGATTCTTCTCTGTCTGCGCTTCCGCTGTTGCGATGATCTCTAAAGGATCTCGCTTCAGCGCCACCGCCAACCTCAAGCATTTGTCCTTCCCTAGCACTTGTCCGTTTCTTACTTTCGTCATGGATTGTCTCGGCACTCCCAGGAATTTTGCGGCTGCATAGTCGCTGGGCAGATTTAGCTTTTCTTTAAGCTCATCAATGTAGCTGTCAAACCATTTCATATTTCAGTCACTTAGAGAGGGTTTGTTCGATTATCGGACATAGTAACTAGGTCAGCTACGTAACTTCATGATTGACAGTAACCTGATGCGGTTCTACAGTAACCGCGAATGGTTACTAACGGGTCTTGAGACTCGATCAATGGGGTGTCGGTTGTGGCTGATTTTTCCGCAGTAGCAAAGCCAGAAAGAAGCGTCTATTGGCAGTATGAGCCAACTGGCGATATTTCCGCCTGCGTTGCTGGTCAGGTTGAGTTCTTCCGCGACCTCCCCGAACTCGCTCGTTATCTCTCACACACCTACCCAGATTTCGATTTTGTGCCTGTTGAAGTCACCGAGGCCACTTGGCGCGGGTTCTATGACCAGGGAGTTTTTTTCGATGACTGGTCATAACCCGAAAACCAAGATCGATTTCCTGTCCTTCACCTTTACGCCGGAACCGCTTAAGCGCATCACCGAGCTGGCAAAGCAGGGCTGTTTGCTCAAGGCCATACCGCGCTTTGAGGTCAAGTCTTCCGCATTGTCTGCCGCCTTGCCGGCGCTTGCTGTTGGCAGCGCTGTTTATCGCCGTCCATCTGAGCCGCTGTCGGCACCAAAGAACCGCTATGAGGCTGCCGACCAGCATCTGAGGGAGCTGGCTTATCCTGAGCCGCTCTACTCCAAACCGGAGCCGGAAAGTTCGGCCATCATCACTTCATCCATGACCGAAGCCATGGAGATAGTGTTGGCATCCCAGTACAAGGCCCGTTCCGATATCCACCGAGAGCTAAAAGCGGTGTGCTCTACCTTGCTCGACTTTTCCGAGTTTGAGGTTAATCCGGACGGCAAATATTGGGATGCCTATAACGACTTGATCCACTCCTACGGGGTGCAGTTCCTCGATACCATTTGTTGCAATGAGCTGGAGCTATTCATTGATGAGCTTAATTACCAAGTGGGGGTTCCGATCCCTGCGCCTCGCTTTGCCCTCCGTCATCGTCGCGGGGGTCTTCACGGCTATAGCTACAGTGGGGACATTCTCATTGATGGCATTGCTTGCGGGCTTGTCGCTTGGGGAGCTGCCAACCATGGCTGCATGGTTTCTTTCACTGGGGCAGGATGCGATGGACTGGATTTTGGGGCTCTTCATCGTGTCATTGCTATGGTGCCTGGGCTCCGTATTACTCGAGTTGACCTCGCACTGGATGATTACTCAGGCTCGGTTATATCGTATCTCCGAGCGGTTGAAGCGGCGGAATTAGGCCATTTCCATCCCGCTCGCGGCACGGCTCCAAAGTGGATGGCTATCCAGGCAGGGGAGTTTATTCCCGAAGTTCACAATGCCATGCGTAAGCGGTTTGGCATGATTTCATCCTCTGGTTGCTCTTTTTATATTGGCTCACGCGCTAATGGCAAGTGTGCCCGTATATATGAGAAGGGTAGGCAGATGGAATCTGTCGAATATCCTTTCTGGGTGCGTGCCGAAGGCGAGTTACACAGCAAAGACCGGATCATTCCACTCGATGTGCTGATAAACCCAGACCCTTATTTTGCTGGCATGTATCCCCAGTTTTCAAAATGGCTTGCTGAAGTATCAAAAGACGAAATCGAGCCGGTACGCATCACCACTTTTAAGAACAAGTTCAAGACCTGCCGCGATAATGCGGTAACAAATATGTCCAGAATGGCCGGTCGTCTGGTCAACTATTTAAAGAACGTGGAAGGATTGACGGGCGATTCTATCGTGCGCCAGTTAATTGGGCAGTTAGGCCCTGATGATGTGCCGGTACGGCTTTTGATGCCGCTGCCACCTGAACTAGATGAATTACCGATTTTCGAGCCCAACTGAACGGGCATTAATAACCCAAGTGGAGAGTAGAGATATGTCCAAAATTTCTGGCGTAATGGTGCTGTGTGTCACTCACGGCGTTGGTGTTTCCCGCAAAGGGGCAACTCCCCAGCCTTATGATTTTTCCAGTCTGAAATTCCTGGTGCCAGCAACCAGCATTGACAGGGCTGAATGTAAAATCACTAACTGGGGTTTTGAAGCCAAGGAAATGCCGCTGAAAAATGATCCGACTGTCCTGGCTAAAATGGCTGACTGCCCTAAATTGCAGCCTGTTATTCTTCTGCTCGAAGCCGACCCGCGCAACCCTGCTCAAAATATCGTGTCAGGTTTTGAAATTGAAGGCGGGGCCAAATCGGACGAATTCGGCTCACTCCACAAAAAGCCTTAACAAATCCGGTGCCTGAGGAGGAGGAGCGAAGACGTGCAGCGAGCGACGACGAGGGCACCGAATAAATGATTTGTGTCGAATTAACCGCCGAGGGATACGTTAAACAGGCCCCGCCGGAAACATGCTCTTATGTGCTCTTAACTGTCCAGGAGCACACCAAATTAACGGATATATCGAGCTGGTTTGAATTCGATACATCCACGGTAACGATGGCCTTTGGCTTTGGATTAATCATCTGGGTCGCTGGCCTCAAATTGGGCGCTATTGCCCGTGTCATTGTTGGTGCTAAAAGAGGATAACGAAATGCATAAGATCAATGTTCTGTTCCGTAACGGCTGCATCGCCGCTGTTGCTTCCCTGTCTGCCGCTGGTGCCGCTCACGCTGCTGGTGAAGGCTCTGCCGCTGCTGCGGGGGCTGCTCTGGATACCGCGCTCGCTGACGTTAACAGCACCTCGCCCAAGGTTATGATGGTCGTGGCTACTGTGGTGGGTGTCGGTATCCTGATCAGCCTGATGCGCAAAGCCTAAGCCGTGTCCCTGCTTATCGGGACACTGTGGTTTCTGTTCTTTGTCGAGGGATGGCGAACATCCTTTTCAATCTAAGGCGGCTTCGGTCGCCTTTTTTCATATTGGGGGCCATGTGCGCATAGGTTGGCTGTTATTGTTTATTTCCTTCTCTTCCTATTCCTGGGATGGGTGCCCTGGTGGTGTCTCACTTGGTTATGTGACCATGGCGACACCTCTCCCTGTCTGTTTGAAATATGAGAATTCATCTAAGGGCGGTTGCATCGTTAAATGCCAAGATGTTTGTGTTGAGATGCCTTTAGCGAATACCAAGGGGCCGGTGTTTACCAATGGCGATGCGTGCTCGATTAGCAGCGGTAATCCCGAGGGCAGTGGGGATGGCAGTGGAGACGGTGACGGTGGCCCTGATGCGCCTGGCTCGGGTAATTCAGGCAGCACCGCTTTTCCTGGGTGGTATAACTTTGAGCCGGTTATCGGTGATTCCACTGGTACATCGGTATCAGGGACAGTCGCCAAGCTAAATAAGAACCTGGGAAAGGCCCTGGGAAATTTGGCTGGCAGTTCATCCACTATTTCCCGTCAAGTGAATGAAATACTTGGTGAGGCGCATCGTCAAACGAATGCCTCTGAGGGGGCGGTTGAGTTGCTTAAGGAGATCAGGGAATACAACAAACTAATTAACAGTCATACGGAGGGTGAGAATCTTTATTCTTCCAGGAATGAGGCCAGAATGGAGGAAGTGCTTATTCATCTCAGGAAAATGGCCGATTCAAAAGGTGATACGCCACCAGATGGGGGCATTGATGATGACGAGCTGGGGAAAAATTATTGGGATTATAAATTCAACCTTTTGTACGGCAAACTGGATGAAATGAACAAGGGCGGGTTAAACAGTATTCAAATGCTGTTAGGGCAGATGCAAGACCCTATTTTCGGGATTGAAGGTGCCTTGGGTGCCAATGGGATGGCCGGTAATATTAATGCTATGCGTGCCACCCTGGAGCAGATAAGCGGTAAAGTGGGTGGTTCCTCTGGTAATACCACTGGCGGTACGTCAGGCGGTTCTGATTTGTCATCCGGTTATCTGAAAGAGTTAATAGAAGTTACCGGTTATATGTCTGAGGATGTGCATTCCATAAAAAGTGCCCTGGAAGGTTCCGGTGGTAATGGCAATGGTGAAGGCCAGGGGGAGGGGAGTGGTATCGATTATAACCAGATGCCTGGATCCGGTGATAATCCCCTCGCTGTCCAGGGCGGTAAATATAATTCCGCTTGCCAGGGAAAAGACTGTTTCTTTGATATGCCTGCAATGCAAAAGAAACTCGATGATGCTAATAAGTCGCTGACTGACAAATACACGACTATTTCTAGCGATGTGCAGAAGGTCTTTACCTTTAGCCTGTCCGGTTCTGCTGACCCGATGGAGTGCCTTGATTTATTCAGTCACCAGGGAAAAACCTATTCGGTTTGTCCGCCAACGGGGGACTATTGGCAGACGCTCGCCGCGATAATGATGTTTGTGTTCTATTTCATTGCGCTGATGATCATATTTAAGAGGTGATATATGGAATGGCTTGGAGAGTTCTTTAATTCGTTTTTCGCCGATATATATCAATTGGCGGTGCAGTTTGGCGCGTGGCTGGCTATCCGCTTGGCGGTGCAATGGGTAGAGTTCAAGGTCTTTTTACTGACGTTTACCTGGGACGTTGCCAAGGAAATATTGGTGAACGTTCACTTTAGTGAATTGCTGTCGTCATCCTTTAATTCCCTGCCGCCGACCATGAAAGGGATCCTGTTATACATTCACCTGGACAAAGGGCTGACCATCCTCACCCAGGCGTTTGTTACTCGCTTCATGCTCAATATGATGGGGTGGTAAATGTCTATTAAGATCCACCATGGCGCTCCAGGCTCCTACAAGTCTTCAGGGGCTATCCATACCGATGTGATACCCGCCATCAAGGCTGGTCGCCATATCGTGACCAACGTGCGCGGTTTCACAGCTGAACGGTGCAGGGAGGTACTGGGCAAGGCCGTCCCCGATGACTTCCAGGTAACGTATATCGAAACCGAATCCCAGGAAGGACGGGATCATTTCGCTCGCTTCTATCACTGGGCACCCAAGGGCGTGTTCTTCCTGGTCGATGAGGTGCAACGGATATTTCCGCCTTCCTGGCGACAGACTGATTTAGACCGGCTGGATTATCCAGGTGGGCCGGATGTGGCTAAAAATGATGGGCGACCGGAAACCATAGATGTGGCCTTTGATATGCACCGTCATCATAACTGGGACTTTGTATTTACGACTCCGAACATCAAAAAGGTACACCAGGTAATCCGAGCCGCTGCCGAAACAGCCATTCGGCATACCAATATGGCGATATTGGGGATAGGCGGTCGTTACAAGACGGTGCTTCACCTCTCGGATAACTCCGGTTCGTCCATGTCTGATGTATTGCAAGCCAAGCCATTCAATAAGGTGCCCAAGTATGTTTTCGAACTTTATGACTCAACTGCAACCGGTAAGGTCTCAGATACAATCGCGGGTAGCTCGGTTTTACGAGACCCTAAAATTCTTCTTTTTCTGGCGGTGTGGGGGCTTTGTATATTCTTTGGCTTCATCAAGCCTGAGTATATTGATGCTCCTGCTAAGGCCGCTCAGGCTGCTGCTAACACCTCTTCGGTTCCTGGGGCGGTGGATGGTGCTTCCGCTGATGGGGTACGTCCTGGCGGCACTCCTGCTGCGTCTCCTGGCGGGGTTCTTTCTGTAGGGCCGTTCGCTGGGTACCGGTTGATCATCAGTTGCCATGTGTTGGTGAAGAATGACCGGGGATCATATCGGGTCGATTATTGCTTTTCGCTGCGCAAGGGTGACGAGGTGCAACCTCTCTACAGCGACGATTGGCCGGATGAGCTTGCCAGCGTGGATGCAATGAGCGCCTGCCATGCCGTTGTGAAGTACCAGGGTAAGCCGGTTGATGTGTATTGCGATCCTGATGGGGATACCTTGCGCCGTAAATACAATGCAGCGCTCTTTGCTGGAACAAAAGGGGATAGCGAGCCAAACGATGACCGGACATAAATGGACTCAACCGCGCAATGCGATTGTTTATGTTAAATAGGACGTTCTAGCCCGCAAAGAACAGGGGCGGTAGCCCCTACAAGCCGCCCTCTACTGCCCATTTTTGCCTCTACCGTCTCGCGGCGGGACACGCCCATATCGACCTGATGCACGGCCACCCCCTTTCCCTGCAAAACCGGCTTTTAAGGCTCTGCCGGTTCTGGGGGAGGGTAACGCCACAGCGCCGCACTGGTTTTCGAGCGCCAGCCCCCCGGGTAGTAATACGGGGGGAATTCAATCCTCACATGCCCGATAAAGCCACGGGGCAGGGGTGTTATCTCTCATTTCACTGTATCTTTGTACTGTACGGCAGGAGTGACCAGATGCTGCCGGTTCACTAGGGAGGGTGCGTGACAAACTACAAGCGGGGTGATGCTGTTATCCGCAAATCAGACAACCAGGTGATGACGGTTGTGACCAACGATGGCCATAAGGCATGGTGTGTGATCGAGAGTGATGCTAGCCTGTCTTATGGTGCATATGCAGAGGATGAACTGGGAATTCAGGTTGACTCTGGCGAGCCGTTGTTGAGTCGGTCTACTTGATGCCGATAAATCCAGTTATCGGCATCAATTTTCAAGGGGCCTCGTGGCCCCTTTGTCTTTCTAAAAAGCCCCGAATCCCTTAAGTGGGCAAGATTGCTCTTCACCCTCTAGGCATTCGCTAATCGGGATGACATCATTGCAGGCTGCATTTTCTGATGTCCCTGATGCTGTACCGATACAGGTGCCAGTTAAGCAACATTTGTGGGCTTCTAGCATAACCGGGACTAGAAGCTTCGGCTCTGTCACGGTTTTCTGGTCTGAGCAACCTGACAATGCAACGCCAAGCAATAGGCTAAACAACAGCTTTTCCATGATGCCTCTACAAAGTAAAAACGGGATTTGTATGATCGATGAATTGCACAGGCTTGCAAGCGAATTCAGAGCAGCCCTTGACCAGATAGAGTGGTCTCAGAAGCCTGATGGTTTTAAGGATTTCCCGGCTGGCACATGCGACAACATCAGCAATATTTTGGCTGAGTATCTCTACGCTTTTGGGGTCGCTGACGTTGAATGGGTTGTCGGTTGTAATGCGCTACATGGCTCTCATGCCTGGCTAGAAGTTTCGGGGATCATTGTGGATATAACCGCAGATCAATTTCCTGATGTATCAGCATCAGTTCTTGTGACAACAGACCGCCGATGGCATTCACAGTTTGAAGAAGATGAAGGAAGCAGGCAGGCTGCTGGTTTCTCCGAAGATGGTGATGATGACCTGCGCGAGATCTACCGTGAAGCATTGGCATATACCCCCAAGCCTGACCGCGCATAATGTGACTAGTGGTTATGTTGAACACTAGGCCCCCTGCCACAATCGAACAGGGCAGGGGGCTTCGAGGTAGGAGGGAGGTGGGACAGCTTGCTGGCATCATCCAGACGCCTGAGAATGTTTAATATAACTCGTGTTATGCGAGGTCAGGAGTTGCCCTTTTCCTTCGCCAATTTAAGCCATACGGCTTTAAGTTCTTGATTCTTCTCTGTCTGCGCTTCCGCTGTTGCGATGATCTCTAAAGGATCTCGCTTCAGCGCCACCGCCAACCTCAAGCATTTGTCCTTCCCTAGCACTTGTCCGTTTCTTACTTTCGTCATGGATTGTCTCGGCACTCCCAGGAATTTTGCGGCTGCATAGTCGCTGGGCAGATTTAGCTTTTCTTTAAGCTCATCAATGTAGCTGTCAAACCATTTCATATTTCAGTCACTTAGAGAGGGTTTGTTCGATTATCGGACATAGTAACTAGGTCAGCTACGTAACTTCATGATTGACAGTAACCTGATGCGGTTCTACAGTAACCGCGAATGGTTACTAACGGGTCTTGAGACTCGATCAATGGGGTGTCGGTTGTGGCTGATTTTTCCGCAGTAGCAAAGCCAGAAAGAAGCGTCTATTGGCAGTATGAGCCAACTGGCGATATTTCCGCCTGCGTTGCTGGTCAGGTTGAGTTCTTCCGCGACCTCCCCGAACTCGCTCGTTATCTCTCACACACCTACCCAGATTTCGATTTTGTGCCTGTTGAAGTCACCGAGGCCACTTGGCGCGGGTTCTATGACCAGGGAGTTTTTTTCGATGACTGGTCATAACCCGAAAACCAAGATCGATTTCCTGTCCTTCACCTTTACGCCGGAACCGCTTAAGCGCATCACCGAGCTGGCAAAGCAGGGCTGTTTGCTCAAGGCCATACCGCGCTTTGAGGTCAAGTCTTCCGCATTGTCTGCCGCCTTGCCGGCGCTTGCTGTTGGCAGCGCTGTTTATCGCCGTCCATCTGAGCCGCTGTCGGCACCAAAGAACCGCTATGAGGCTGCCGACCAGCATCTGAGGGAGCTGGCTTATCCTGAGCCGCTCTACTCCAAACCGGAGCCGGAAAGTTCGGCCATCATCACTTCATCCATGACCGAAGCCATGGAGATAGTGTTGGCATCCCAGTACAAGGCCCGTTCCGATATCCACCGAGAGCTAAAAGCGGTGTGCTCTACCTTGCTCGACTTTTCCGAGTTTGAGGTTAATCCGGACGGCAAATATTGGGATGCCTATAACGACTTGATCCACTCCTACGGGGTGCAGTTCCTCGATACCATTTGTTGCAATGAGCTGGAGCTATTCATTGATGAGCTTAATTACCAAGTGGGGGTTCCGATCCCTGCGCCTCGCTTTGCCCTCCGTCATCGTCGCGGGGGTCTTCACGGCTATAGCTACAGTGGGGACATTCTCATTGATGGCATTGCTTGCGGGCTTGTCGCTTGGGGAGCTGCCAACCATGGCTGCATGGTTTCTTTCACTGGGGCAGGATGCGATGGACTGGATTTTGGGGCTCTTCATCGTGTCATTGCTATGGTGCCTGGGCTCCGTATTACTCGAGTTGACCTCGCACTGGATGATTACTCAGGCTCGGTTATATCGTATCTCCGAGCGGTTGAAGCGGCGGAATTAGGCCATTTCCATCCCGCTCGCGGCACGGCTCCAAAGTGGATGGCTATCCAGGCAGGGGAGTTTATTCCCGAAGTTCACAATGCCATGCGTAAGCGGTTTGGCATGATTTCATCCTCTGGTTGCTCTTTTTATATTGGCTCACGCGCTAATGGCAAGTGTGCCCGTATATATGAGAAGGGTAGGCAGATGGAATCTGTCGAATATCCTTTCTGGGTGCGTGCCGAAGGCGAGTTACACAGCAAAGACCGGATCATTCCACTCGATGTGCTGATAAACCCAGACCCTTATTTTGCTGGCATGTATCCCCAGTTTTCAAAATGGCTTGCTGAAGTATCAAAAGACGAAATCGAGCCGGTACGCATCACCACTTTTAAGAACAAGTTCAAGACCTGCCGCGATAATGCGGTAACAAATATGTCCAGAATGGCCGGTCGTCTGGTCAACTATTTAAAGAACGTGGAAGGATTGACGGGCGATTCTATCGTGCGCCAGTTAATTGGGCAGTTAGGCCCTGATGATGTGCCGGTACGGCTTTTGATGCCGCTGCCACCTGAACTAGATGAATTACCGATTTTCGAGCCCAACTGAACGGGCATTAATAACCCAAGTGGAGAGTAGAGATATGTCCAAAATTTCTGGCGTAATGGTGCTGTGTGTCACTCACGGCGTTGGTGTTTCCCGCAAAGGGGCAACTCCCCAGCCTTATGATTTTTCCAGTCTGAAATTCCTGGTGCCAGCAACCAGCATTGACAGGGCTGAATGTAAAATCACTAACTGGGGTTTTGAAGCCAAGGAAATGCCGCTGAAAAATGATCCGACTGTCCTGGCTAAAATGGCTGACTGCCCTAAATTGCAGCCTGTTATTCTTCTGCTCGAAGCCGACCCGCGCAACCCTGCTCAAAATATCGTGTCAGGTTTTGAAATTGAAGGCGGGGCCAAATCGGACGAATTCGGCTCACTCCACAAAAAGCCTTAACAAATCCGGTGCCTGAGGAGGAGGAGCGAAGACGTGCAGCGAGCGACGACGAGGGCACCGAATAAATGATTTGTGTCGAATTAACCGCCGAGGGATACGTTAAACAGGCCCCGCCGGAAACATGCTCTTATGTGCTCTTAACTGTCCAGGAGCACACCAAATTAACGGATATATCGAGCTGGTTTGAATTCGATACATCCACGGTAACGATGGCCTTTGGCTTTGGATTAATCATCTGGGTCGCTGGCCTCAAATTGGGCGCTATTGCCCGTGTCATTGTTGGTGCTAAAAGAGGATAACGAAATGCATAAGATCAATGTTCTGTTCCGTAACGGCTGCATCGCCGCTGTTGCTTCCCTGTCTGCCGCTGGTGCCGCTCACGCTGCTGGTGAAGGCTCTGCCGCTGCTGCGGGGGCTGCTCTGGATACCGCGCTCGCTGACGTTAACAGCACCTCGCCCAAGGTTATGATGGTCGTGGCTACTGTGGTGGGTGTCGGTATCCTGATCAGCCTGATGCGCAAAGCCTAAGCCGTGTCCCTGCTTATCGGGACACTGTGGTTTCTGTTCTTTGTCGAGGGATGGCGAACATCCTTTTCAATCTAAGGCGGCTTCGGTCGCCTTTTTTCATATTGGGGGCCATGTGCGCATAGGTTGGCTGTTATTGTTTATTTCCTTCTCTTCCTATTCCTGGGATGGGTGCCCTGGTGGTGTCTCACTTGGTTATGTGACCATGGCGACACCTCTCCCTGTCTGTTTGAAATATGAGAATTCATCTAAGGGCGGTTGCATCGTTAAATGCCAAGATGTTTGTGTTGAGATGCCTTTAGCGAATACCAAGGGGCCGGTGTTTACCAATGGCGATGCGTGCTCGATTAGCAGCGGTAATCCCGAGGGCAGTGGGGATGGCAGTGGAGACGGTGACGGTGGCCCTGATGCGCCTGGCTCGGGTAATTCAGGCAGCACCGCTTTTCCTGGGTGGTATAACTTTGAGCCGGTTATCGGTGATTCCACTGGTACATCGGTATCAGGGACAGTCGCCAAGCTAAATAAGAACCTGGGAAAGGCCCTGGGAAATTTGGCTGGCAGTTCATCCACTATTTCCCGTCAAGTGAATGAAATACTTGGTGAGGCGCATCGTCAAACGAATGCCTCTGAGGGGGCGGTTGAGTTGCTTAAGGAGATCAGGGAATACAACAAACTAATTAACAGTCATACGGAGGGTGAGAATCTTTATTCTTCCAGGAATGAGGCCAGAATGGAGGAAGTGCTTATTCATCTCAGGAAAATGGCCGATTCAAAAGGTGATACGCCACCAGATGGGGGCATTGATGATGACGAGCTGGGGAAAAATTATTGGGATTATAAATTCAACCTTTTGTACGGCAAACTGGATGAAATGAACAAGGGCGGGTTAAACAGTATTCAAATGCTGTTAGGGCAGATGCAAGACCCTATTTTCGGGATTGAAGGTGCCTTGGGTGCCAATGGGATGGCCGGTAATATTAATGCTATGCGTGCCACCCTGGAGCAGATAAGCGGTAAAGTGGGTGGTTCCTCTGGTAATACCACTGGCGGTACGTCAGGCGGTTCTGATTTGTCATCCGGTTATCTGAAAGAGTTAATAGAAGTTACCGGTTATATGTCTGAGGATGTGCATTCCATAAAAAGTGCCCTGGAAGGTTCCGGTGGTAATGGCAATGGTGAAGGCCAGGGGGAGGGGAGTGGTATCGATTATAACCAGATGCCTGGATCCGGTGATAATCCCCTCGCTGTCCAGGGCGGTAAATATAATTCCGCTTGCCAGGGAAAAGACTGTTTCTTTGATATGCCTGCAATGCAAAAGAAACTCGATGATGCTAATAAGTCGCTGACTGACAAATACACGACTATTTCTAGCGATGTGCAGAAGGTCTTTACCTTTAGCCTGTCCGGTTCTGCTGACCCGATGGAGTGCCTTGATTTATTCAGTCACCAGGGAAAAACCTATTCGGTTTGTCCGCCAACGGGGGACTATTGGCAGACGCTCGCCGCGATAATGATGTTTGTGTTCTATTTCATTGCGCTGATGATCATATTTAAGAGGTGATATATGGAATGGCTTGGAGAGTTCTTTAATTCGTTTTTCGCCGATATATATCAATTGGCGGTGCAGTTTGGCGCGTGGCTGGCTATCCGCTTGGCGGTGCAATGGGTAGAGTTCAAGGTCTTTTTACTGACGTTTACCTGGGACGTTGCCAAGGAAATATTGGTGAACGTTCACTTTAGTGAATTGCTGTCGTCATCCTTTAATTCCCTGCCGCCGACCATGAAAGGGATCCTGTTATACATTCACCTGGACAAAGGGCTGACCATCCTCACCCAGGCGTTTGTTACTCGCTTCATGCTCAATATGATGGGGTGGTAAATGTCTATTAAGATCCACCATGGCGCTCCAGGCTCCTACAAGTCTTCAGGGGCTATCCATACCGATGTGATACCCGCCATCAAGGCTGGTCGCCATATCGTGACCAACGTGCGCGGTTTCACAGCTGAACGGTGCAGGGAGGTACTGGGCAAGGCCGTCCCCGATGACTTCCAGGTAACGTATATCGAAACCGAATCCCAGGAAGGACGGGATCATTTCGCTCGCTTCTATCACTGGGCACCCAAGGGCGTGTTCTTCCTGGTCGATGAGGTGCAACGGATATTTCCGCCTTCCTGGCGACAGACTGATTTAGACCGGCTGGATTATCCAGGTGGGCCGGATGTGGCTAAAAATGATGGGCGACCGGAAACCATAGATGTGGCCTTTGATATGCACCGTCATCATAACTGGGACTTTGTATTTACGACTCCGAACATCAAAAAGGTACACCAGGTAATCCGAGCCGCTGCCGAAACAGCCATTCGGCATACCAATATGGCGATATTGGGGATAGGCGGTCGTTACAAGACGGTGCTTCACCTCTCGGATAACTCCGGTTCGTCCATGTCTGATGTATTGCAAGCCAAGCCATTCAATAAGGTGCCCAAGTATGTTTTCGAACTTTATGACTCAACTGCAACCGGTAAGGTCTCAGATACAATCGCGGGTAGCTCGGTTTTACGAGACCCTAAAATTCTTCTTTTTCTGGCGGTGTGGGGGCTTTGTATATTCTTTGGCTTCATCAAGCCTGAGTATATTGATGCTCCTGCTAAGGCCGCTCAGGCTGCTGCTAACACCTCTTCGGTTCCTGGGGCGGTGGATGGTGCTTCCGCTGATGGGGTACGTCCTGGCGGCACTCCTGCTGCGTCTCCTGGCGGGGTTCTTTCTGTAGGGCCGTTCGCTGGGTACCGGTTGATCATCAGTTGCCATGTGTTGGTGAAGAATGACCGGGGATCATATCGGGTCGATTATTGCTTTTCGCTGCGCAAGGGTGACGAGGTGCAACCTCTCTACAGCGACGATTGGCCGGATGAGCTTGCCAGCGTGGATGCAATGAGCGCCTGCCATGCCGTTGTGAAGTACCAGGGTAAGCCGGTTGATGTGTATTGCGATCCTGATGGGGATACCTTGCGCCGTAAATACAATGCAGCGCTCTTTGCTGGAACAAAAGGGGATAGCGAGCCAAACGATGACCGGACATAAATGGACTCAACCGCGCAATGCGATTGTTTATGTTAAATAGGACGTTCTAGCCCGCAAAGAACAGGGGCGGTAGCCCCTACAAGCCGCCCTCTACTGCCCATTTTTGCCTCTACCGTCTCGCGGCGGGACACGCCCATATCGACCTGATGCACGGCCACCCCCTTTCCCTGCAAAACCGGCTTTTAAGGCTCTGCCGGTTCTGGGGGAGGGTAACGCCACAGCGCCGCACTGGTTTTCGAGCGCCAGCCCCCCGGGTAGTAATACGGGGGGAATTCAATCCTCACATGCCCGATAAAGCCACGGGGCAGGGGTGTTATCTCTCATTTCACTGTATCTTTGTACTGTACGGCAGGAGTGACCAGATGCTGCCGGTTCACTAGGGAGGGTGCGTGACAAACTACAAGCGGGGTGATGCTGTTATCCGCAAATCAGACAACCAGGTGATGACGGTTGTGACCAACGATGGCCATAAGGCATGGTGTGTGATCGAGAGTGATGCTAGCCTGTCTTATGGTGCATATGCAGAGGATGAACTGGGAATTCAGGTTGACTCTGGCGAGCCGTTGTTGAGTCGGTCTACTTGATGCCGATAAATCCAGTTATCGGCATCAATTTTCAAGGGGCCTCGTGGCCCCTTTGTCTTTCTAAAAAGCCCCGAATCCCTTAAGTGGGCAAGATTGCTCTTCACCCTCTAGGCATTCGCTAATCTGGATGACATCATTGCAGGCTGCATTTTCTGATGTCCCTGATGCTGTACCGATACAGGTGCCAGTTAAGCAACATTTGTGGGCTTCTAGCATAACCGGGACTAGAAGCTTCGGCTCTGTCACGGTTTTCTGGTCTGAGCAACCTGACAATGCAACGCCAAGCAATAGGCTAAACAACAGCTTTTCCATGATGCCTCTACAAAGTAAAAACGGGATTTGTATGATCGATGAATTGCACAGGCTTGCAAGCGAATTCAGAGCAGCCCTTGACCAGATAGAGTGGTCTCAGAAGCCTGATGGTTTTAAGGATTTCCCGGCTGGCACATGCGACAACATCAGCAATATTTTGGCTGAGTATCTCTACGCTTTTGGGGTCGCTGACGTTGAATGGGTTGTCGGTTGTAATGCGCTACATGGCTCTCATGCCTGGCTAGAAGTTTCGGGGATCATTGTGGATATAACCGCAGATCAATTTCCTGATGTATCAGCATCAGTTCTTGTGACAACAGACCGCCGATGGCATTCACAGTTTGAAGAAGATGAAGGAAGCAGGCAGGCTGCTGGTTTCTCCGAAGATGGTGATGATGACCTGCGCGAGATCTACCGTGAAGCATTGGCATATACCCCCAAGCCTGACCGCGCATAATGTATATTATGTTAAATTGAATATCTTGTTTCCTGTTCCCATAAATTGAACTGTGTATAATGGAAACAAATGATCCTATCTCCGACCGGATATCTTAAGTGGCTGAATTAACATCAGAACAACTAAAACCCGCTTTCGCGATTGAACAGTTCCCTACACTTAGCGAGCTAGAACCCATTCCCTTCGCTGCCTTGCAACCCAGAGTGATTTCCGGCATCAAGCGCCTCGCCAGTTTTGATGGTGATTGCCCGGTCATGCTGCTCAATGGTTTCCCCGGCGCTGACTATGAAGGTGTGTGCCAGACATTGATCGCCGCCTCCAATGGCAAGGATGGTGACCTGTTTGATCTCTGCTATACGGAAAACCTGAACAACCCGTTCAAACCGATCTGGTTGCGTCTGCAACCTGGTACCGGCATCGAGTTTTGCGAAATGGTGGGTGAACTGCTCAAACTGATGAGCCACCATCTGGATGCCGAGCGTCTGGTCACTCGCATCATGCGCAAGCAGAACAACGATCCCAAGATAGATGACTTTCTTTCCGATCTGGCTGCTCATGTGGCTCAAGGACTCGAATTCCAGCACCCTGTGCTCATCAACCTGCTGATCCACCATGAAGATCAGGAAGCTCCAGTGGTTTATGGCCGGGATTTGAACTGGGATACCCTGTTCGGCTCCATCAACTATCAAACCGAGCAAGGCTCTGTTTATGCCAACCAACATCTGTTGGAGCCTGGTCTGTTGCGTCAGGCCAACGGCGGCTATCTGATATTGCAACTCGACGAGCTGCTGGATCAGCCACACCTCTGGTTCAAGCTCAAGAATGCCATTCAGAAAAGTGAGCTGGACTGGAACGCCTATCAGGAAGGCAAGACTCTAACCCCCTTCTTTACCCCGGAAGCGACTCCCATCAAGCTCAAGCTGATCCTGGTCGGTGACCGCCTCGAAGTATCCGAGTTCCAGATGCTGGACAGGGACATGTCCGAGCGCATCTTCCTTCGTGCGGACCTGGTATCAGAGATCAACATTGATGAAGACCTGCCTGAATTTCTGCAGTATCTGGCATGGTTACGCGAGCGTTGGACACTGCTGGACTTCACCCCGGCCGCCCTCGCCGCCCTCTGTCGCCATGCCAGTCGCCTGTGTGACCATCAGGAGTGGCTCTCTCTGTCCGAGATACAGCTCGGTGCCATCATGCGCATGGCGGACAGCCTGGCCCGCGAAATGGAAGCCGAAACAGTGACTGATGAGCATATCCGGTTGGCCCTTGAAGAGCAGGACTACCGCCTAAATTATCTGGTTGAACAGTCTGATCAGGGCGTCATTGACGGCCAGATCCTGTTACAAACCGATGGTGAGGAGATCGGCCAGATCAATGGCCTGTCCGTCATTCAGGTCTCGGGTCATCCCTATGATTTTGGCGAACCTGTGCGTCTCACTGCGACCGTGCACCTGGGCGATGGCGACATTGCGGATGTCGAACGAAAAGCTGAGCTGGCTGGCCATATCCACGCCAAGGCGATGATGATCATTCATGGTTATCTCTCCAACAAATTTGGTGCAGAAACCCCCTCGCCGCTCTCTGCCAATCTGGTGTTCGAGCAGTCCTATCATGAGATCGATGGTGACAGCGCCTCTCTGACCGGCCTGTGCGCCCTCCTCTCTGCCCTCGCCCGCCAGCCCATCTATCAACACTTTGCCGTCACCGGCGCGGTCGATCAGTTCGGCAATGTGCAGGCGGTAGGTGGTGTGAACGAGAAGATTGAAGGCTTCTTCCGGGTGTGCAAGATCCATGGCATCACAGGTAAGCAAGGCATCATTCTGCCGGGCACCAACATCCAGCAGTTGAACCTATCCGACGAGGTGATTGCCGCCGTCGAAGCAGGTCAGTTCCACATTCATCCGGTGGACCATGTGGAAGAGGCCATCGAGCTGCTGACTGGCTGTGTAGCGGGTGAGCCGGACATGCCGGATACCCTGTTTGGCCGGATCCAGCAGCGACTGGACGAACTGAATGGCACCGCGTTCAAGGGGGGCTTGATCCGCCGCCTGCTGGGCCGGTTGTTCAGCCTGTAATAAAGAAGAGATCGGAGTTGTTTAGCGCACAAGTGTACGCTAAATTGGCCCGGCTTTGACCCATATGAAGGATAAACAGCGTGACCGTAGACAATACCACCATTGATCCCCGCCTTTCCCTGTGTGAACAAGGCAAAGACTCGTTTACCCGTGAAGAGCTGCTCGCATGCAGCCGTGGCGAATTATTTGGTGAGGGTAACAGTCAGCTGCCCGCCCCCAACATGTTGATGATGGATCGCATCGTCAAGATCAACGACAACGGTGGTGAGCACGGCAAGGGCGAAATCCTGGCAGAGCTCGACATTACGCCTGACCTCTGGTTCTTTGACTGCCATTTCCCGGGTGACCCCGTTATGCCAGGCTGTCTGGGTCTGGATGCAATGTGGCAACTGGTCGGCTTCTTCCTCGGCTGGAAAGGCGGTCCGGGTAAAGGCCGTGCACTGGGTGTGGGTGAAGTGAAATTCACTGGCCAGATCCTGCCGACCGCCAAGAAAGTGACCTACAAGATCACCTTCAAGCGCGTCATCAACCGCAAGCTGGTCATGGGCATCGCCGATGGCGTCGTGGAAGTCGATGGCCGTCCCATCTATAGCGCCAGCGATCTGAAAGTGGGCCTGTTCAAAGATACCACTGCATTCTGATCGACTGATTTAGTGGTAACACAGAGATAACGTAAAGGGGCCTCAATGGCCCCTTTCCTTTTGTAATGAGTGATGAAGTACCAATTACTTCATGAAGAGGCCTGAACCCCGCCCTTCCATGGCATCTCGCCAACCACCAAGCCAATGCCCTCGGGCATCCAGGCATTGGTACGGACACGCTTCTTTCTGTTTGCCGACCACGCCAGCCTGATAACCACGAGCGCGAGCTCTTTCCAGACGGTCCCGTTTTTGTCTCTTCATCATCTACGACCCTCTTCGTGGAACAAAAAAAGCGACCAATTTTTCATCGGTCGCTTTCATCTTTACCCCACGAAATGGGCAGGGTCAAACAAAAAATGTCATGCTATCCGGTCATTGTGACACAAGACACTGAACCACATTAATTTTTAGTGACATCCCATTTTATCGTTGGTAACGGCGCAGCCAGGTAAATGGCAGGGCCAGCAGCGTCAGCCAAAACAGGCTTCCACCACCACCACTGCCACCATCCTGACCGGTCTGGTTATTGACCGGCGCATTGGCGACCACATAGCTTGCAGGCTCGTTGTTCTTGTAATCGGCAACGGCTGGCGTCAACTTCACGCTGACGATGGTTGAATTGGTGCGATTGTTGAGATCGCTCTCGCTGTTATAGCGAAAAGCCGTCGCAGCGACAGTACCATCCGTGCTGATGCCGCTGGCATACGCGATGTGGTAGTAGTAGCCGTTCTGGGCACACTGCTTGGCACCTGCATCATCCAGCCCGCAGATGAGGTCGTTCAGATACCAATTTTTACCGGTCGCAGCATTGAGCAGGAAACCTTCCTGCATGCGGTTGGTGCCATTGACCACAGGTTGGGTCTGGTGACGAGAATCACGCCAGCCCACGACCATGTTGTGGTTGTTGATGGCGGCGGCTTCCGAGCCTGCACCGCTGATTGGGCTGTCTTGCAACGGTACACTCGCCGTCTGTTTGGTGTTCAAGTTGAACACAAACATCTCGACCGGGCGGTTTTGACCCTTGTTGATGCGATAGCGCTGGTTGCCAATTACATAACCGTTGTCATTGGCCCCCACAGCCCAGCTGTGTTGCAGCTTGGCGTCATCCTTGCCCGGCTCGCCTTCGGCCAGCGGTATGGTCTGGGTGGTACCGACCTTGCCACCGGCCAGATCCAGCGTCCAGTATGCCGCCAGGTTGCGGCCATCCAGGTAGTTGCTGCCAATTTCACCGGTGGAGGAGTAACCCACACCATACAAGCTGCCATTGACGTTGGCGACCCCGAGGGCCGACGCCGTCTGGATCACTTCGTTACGGCCACGGGAATACTCGTTGGCCTGGATCAGCTTGTTGAAGGTGCCTGTGCTGTTGAGCAACCAGAAGCTGGCCTGGGTGTTGAGGCCCGGGCAGTAGCGGTAGTCGCCATACTGGCCGTCGTTACCGGCGAAGCACCAGTTGTAGGTCTCGGAATTGACGGCGATGTTCTTGCCGGTGGCAGCGGTGCCGGTCACCAGGTACTGGCCGTTATCCAGCTTTTTGATGCTGGTCGGCACGCTCAGGCTGTGGGTGCTGGCGCCATCTTTGAGGCTGACGGCGTTGCCCTCCTCGACGATGGCAAATGCGGTGCGCAGCTTGCCATCCATCTTGTAACCCACGCGAGTGCCCGCTACGTCACCCAAAGCAGTAACCAAGCCATCAGTTTCGTTGCTGACTAGGTCACCGACGTTGCTGCGCTGATCGGTTTTGGCCAGAAAGTCGACACGCCACTGATACGCAAAGTTGCTCTTGTCGTTCCAGAAGGCGTTGCAAACCGAGTTGGAGAGCATGCAGCCCTGCTCAAAACGGAAACGATCGACCAGGAAGTCAGCAAACCGCACAGTCGAGAAGTGCTCGGCCATGTCGTTTTTGGTGTTGATCCCGACTAGCCCGTTGCCATCGGCACTGATCGCGCTGGCGAATCCCTTGTCAGACCCGTCGACAATGGTGAAAAAGGGGCTTTGTGCCGCCTGGGCGTGCAGGCTGGCGCTGACCAGAATGGCCAGCATGGATAATTGCTTTTTCATCTACTTCCTTAGTCCTGATGTTTCAACGCTTCCAACTCCTCCCAACGGGAGAAGGCTTGTTCCAATGCAGCCTCTGCTGCATTCAGGGCATCCAGTTTGAGCTGGGTTTGATCGCTCGGCAACGCGAAGAAACCAGGATGGTTTACCTCCACCTGCAGGGCATTCAGCTCAGTCTCCAGCTGTTCCAGTCGGGCTGGTAGATTATCCAGCTCCAGCTGCAACTTGTAAGAGAGTTTTTTGACTTTAGAGGCAGCAGGGCTTGCCACAGCGACAGGCTCTGGCGTTTTGACCTGAGCCGCTTTTGCCGCCAGCTGAGTGCTCTGCTGGGCCCGCGTCGCCATCATGTCGGCATAACCGCCCACGTAATCGCTGATACGTCCATCCCCTTCAAACAACCAGCAACCTGTCACTGTATTGTCGATAAAGCGACGATCGTGACTGACCAGCAACAGGGTGCCAGGATAGTCCGCCAGCAGCTCTTCCAGCAATTCCAGCGTTTCGACATCCAGGTCGTTGGTTGGTTCATCGAGGATCAGTAAATTACTGGGCTTCAAGAACAATTTGGCCAACAGTAAACGGTTTTTTTCGCCCCCTGACAAGGCTTTCACAGGGGTACGTGCCCGCTTGGGTTCAAACAGGAAGTCCTGCAGGTAACCCAGAATGTGACGAGAGCGACCGCGCACCATCACTTCCTGCTTGCCCTCCCCCACGTTGTCCATCACCGTCTGCTCGGGATCGAGCTGATCGCGATACTGGTCAAAGTAGGCCACTTCCAGCTTGGTGCCCCCCTTGACCAGACCACGGCTGGGCTCGAGTTGGCCAAGCAACAGCTTGATGAGGGTTGATTTACCGCAACCGTTGGGACCCACCAGGGCGATCTTGTCGCCACGCAGCACCTGCAGATCCAGCCCCTGGAACAGGGTACGATCGCCAAAGTCCAGCCCCAGCCCTTCGGTTTCGAACACCAGCTTGCCAGAACGATTCACATCGTCCATTTGCAGCTTGGCCTTGCCCTGCAGCTCGCGACGCTGGGAACGCTCCATCCGCATCGCCTCAAGGGCACGTACCCGGCCTTCGTTGCGGGTACGGCGCGCCTTGATGCCCTGACGTACCCACACCTCTTCCTGGGCCAGCTTGCGATCGAACTCGGCATGTTGCAGCTCTTCAACCCGCAGTGCCTCTTCCTTGCCCTGCAGATATTCGTCGTAGTTGCCAGGCCAGGAGGTGATCACGCCACGGTCGAGATCGATGATCCGGGTCGCCAGCTTGTGGATGAACTCCCGATCGTGGGAGATGAAGACGATGGCGCCGCGAAAATCCTTGAGGAAATCTTCCAGCCAGTTGATGGCTTCGATATCCAGGTGGTTGGTCGGTTCATCGAGCAGCAGCAGATCCGGATCGCAGGCCAGCGCACGGGCCAGGGCCACTTTACGCAACCAGCCACCGGACAGACTGTCCAGGGTTGCGTCGGGATCGAGGTTCAGCAGGGTCAGCACCTGGCTGATGCGGGTCTCGAACTGCCAGCCATTCTGATAGTCGAGCTGTTCTTGCAGATCGCTCATGATGCGTATGTTGGCATCGCTCGGATCGTGGGCCAGCTCCATGGAGATATGGTGATACTGCTTGAGCAGCTCGCCGACGCCGGCCAGCCCTTCGGCCGTGTAGTCAAACACAGTGAGGTCGCTCGATGCAGGCGGGTCCTGCTCGAGGCGAGTCACTTTCAGATCCTGCTGCTGTACCATGCGCCCGTCATCGAGGGGCAGTTCGCCAGCAATGATCTTCATCAGGGTGGACTTGCCCGCCCCGTTGCGCCCGACCAGACAGAGACGCTCACCGCGCTCAATGCTGAGCTCGGCATTATCGAGCAGCGGGAAATCACTGAACGACAGACAAGCGCCGTGCAATGTTAATAAAGCCATGTTTCTTCCTTATTACCTGATGAAAAAAGCGGGGCCAGATACTCTCTGCCCCCCTTTTTCTCTATTCGTGCTCAGTCGTGACTGGCCTGCGCAGTTACCCAGACACCGAGTTCTGCCAACGTAAAGGGCCAGCCCAGCTCGCGACCGGCCTCATCGCGCAGCACCGGAATGCGTACCCGATAAGCAGCGAGCAATTCGGCATCATTGATGATGTCGCACTGGCGGGTCTGGCTGGCCAATCCGGCCTCTTCCACCAGCTGCCATGCCTGTTCGCACAGGTGGCAGCCGTCGGTGTGAAACAGGGTCAGCATCAAGCCTCCGCTGGCACGTCGGCGTGGGTGATGATCCAGCAGTTATGGATATGCTGGTTGCGCTCGAAGTCCTTCGGACGCGTCTTGCTCGTAATGTTCTGCGCCTTGAGGCCAGCGGCCTCGAGCCCGGCCAGATCCATCTTGAAGTGACGCTTGTTGTTGGAGAACACCAGGGTGCCATCGGCCGCCAGCAGGCGCTTCAAGTGCTGCATCAGCAGCAGGTGATCGCGCTGCACGTCGAAGCTCTCGTCCATCCGCTTGGAGTTGGAGAAGGTGGGTGGATCGATGAAGATGAGGTCATACTGATCATCCGCTTCCGACAACCACTTCAGGCAATCAGCCTGCACAAACTTGTGCTGACGGCCCACCAGCGAGTTGAGACGCATGTTGTCCTGCGCCCAGTTCAGATAGGTGTGGGACATGTCGACCGTGGTTGTCTCGCTGGCACCGCCAAGCCCCGCGTGCACGGTAGCACTGCCGGTATAGGCAAACAGGTTCAGGAAGCGCTTGCCCTTGGCCATCTGGCCCAGCATGCGGCGAGTCTGACGGTGGTCAAGGAACAGGCCGGTATCCAGGTAGTCGTAGAGGTTGACCCAAAGACGGGCACCGTACTCCTGCACTTCCATCCGGTGCTGCTCTGCGGCGAGCTTCTGATACTGCTGCTTGCCCTCTTGACGCTCACGAACCTTCAGGATCACCTTCTCGCCGTCCATGCCGGTTACCTTGATGGCTGCCTGCACCATGTCAAGCAGACGCTGGCGGGTCTTCTGGGCGGGGATGTCTTTGGGCGCGGCGTACTCCTGCACCACCAGGTAATCCTGATAGCGGTCGATGGCGGCATTGTATTCCGGCAAGTCCGCATCGTAGAGGCGGTAGCAGTCGATACCCTCTTTGCTCGCCCATTTCTCGAGGGTTTTAAGATTCTTGCGCAGACGGTTGGCAAAGTCCTGCGCCACCTCTTTCTGGGAGGCCACGGAGTCCAGCGCAATCTGGTAGTTGCGCAGCTGACATTCAAGCGCCCCGTTGAACAGACGATATTGCTTGTCGGCACGCAGACGCAGACAGCTCAGCAGCTCGGGCGAGGCAGAGAGAATAGAGACGCGCCAGCCCTGGAAGCCACGACGCAAGGCATCGCCGAGGGCCTGGTGCACTTCGAGCAGGGCCGGAAACTCGCCGAGACGCTCGCCATAGGGCGGGTTGGAGATAAGCATGCCGACTTGACGCGCTTCCTCCTGACTCGCCTCCCCTTCAACAACGGCCGGCATCGGTAGCGGATTTTCAAGCTGGGTCACATCGGCTTGCTTGAAGGTGATGAGGTGGGCCACACCGGCCGCCTTGGCGTTGTCGCGGGCTTTCATCAGCACACGGGGGTCGGCATCGCAGCCAAACAGCTTCACTTCACAACGCTGCATGCCACGCTTGGCGCGCACCTGAGCTTCCATCATCAGGCTCTGCCAGAGTTCGCTGTCGTGTTGCAGCCAGCGATCGAAACCGAAGCGCTCGCGGCGCAGCGCCGGCGCCATGTCGGCGGCGATGAAGGCCGCTTCGATCAGCAAGGTGCCGGAACCACACATGGGGTCCATCATGGGCTCACCGGCCCAGCCGCTACGGGCAATCATGGCACAGGCCAGGTTCTCTTTGAGCGGTGCTTCGCCAGTGCCCTGACGATAGAAACGTTGGTGCAGCGCCGGGCCTGACAAGTCCAGCGTGATATTGGCCTTGCCTTTGCCCAAATGCGCCATGATGCGAATATCCGGCGCCTTTTTGTCCACATCCGGGCGCACATGACCGCGTTTGGTGAAGCGATCAACGATGGCATCCTTGATCTTCAGTGCACCGTACTGGGTATTGCGAATGGCGGGGTTGGTACCGGTAAAGTCCACCGCTATGGTGGAGGTGCCGGAGAAGTGCTCTTCCCAAGGGATGGTGTGGGCGCCCAGATAGAGATCCAGATCGTCGTTCATCTGGAATTCGGACAGCACCAGCACGATGCGGGAAGCAAAACGGCTCCACAGACAGGCCTTGTAACCAATGGCCAGTTCGCCTTTGAAGTGAACGCCGGCGACAGTCTCACGGACCTGCTCTGCGCCCAGGGTGGTCAGCTCGTCGGCCAACAGGTTTTCCAGCCCCTTGGGGCAGGTTGCAAAAAATTCTTTCATCACGCTCACGGGGATGCCATAAAAATAGTGCCGCATTATACCTTAAGAGCCGATCCGGAGCAGCAAAAGCTTCGCGCTGGCGCTACAAACAGGGCCCGTGGACAGGTACAGGCAAGCATGCTCCCCACTCCCCATTTATCTGACATACGCAAGAAGGCTTGGCCAATTGACATATAGGGACCTGATGGAGATGTGATGCTCATGTGGGTCAGCTTGTGGGTTATCTATAGACGAGCGGTCATCAGATGACCCCGGATATTCATTGCCTCGCCAGAGCAAGACGCTAGGTAATGCGTGCCTATATTCGGTTATGAATGCTCCACCGTTATTCACACTCATTGCCATATCTGACAGGCGTCAAACAAAGCTCATTGCGTTATTATCTTTCCGACAGAGCAAGTCCTTTCTGTAACCCCGTGTTTTGCCCTCCCGTTATCGTCCGTAAACCGGGAGGGCTATTTTTTGGACGCTGCCTGGCGATAGCCTATTTATGCCGGACTGTCATATCTATCAGGTTTCAGAAGAAACAATTCCCTCTAACATGACCCGGCTGTTGAAACAAACCATCCATTCCTTCTGTCGTGTGTGTTTTACGCCCTCTTATCATGTTTGGTAGGAGGGCTTTTTTGTGGGCATAACATGAGAGGCAAAAAGTACTATGGCGCGACAGAAATGGGCTATTCACCAAATAGGAGGGGCATTGAGGAGCAACAACAAAGGGGGCAAAAAAATATCGGACGAGCAAAATCAGACTAAATATTGAGCACGTTTACTTGGATGGGTATCAGCTCACCTGACGATATTGTGTCTGGGTTGCAACTCTGGCGGTCATGCGGTTGTTCATCACCTTGATCACACCAAAGCGCGGCAGGATCTTGCTGGTAGTCAGTATCAGATCCTCGGTCAGATTGAGGCACACGCTGGCCTGTTCACCTGCTTCGATCACCATGAACTCCCCCTTGCCATGAGGTGTATTCATGCACACCAAGGATCCAGTTTCAGGAATAATAAAAGGGTGGACCTCACCAAAGAACCAGCTTTGTGGCATCAGTGGTTTATAAAAGCGACTGACAGCGATGGCATTGAGTACCAGCTGGACCTGATGTGGCGTACTCCAGTCGAGTTCGACAGCCTTGTCCATCAATTGATAATAGAGGGCAGCATCATCCACACAAAAAGGCTGAGTGGTGAAGGAGCTAGGCACCAATTGTCGCCCTTTATATTCAGTAGCGAATATCATGCGATCGGATAAATCCAGCATCAGACGATCATCATGAGCATCATAATGCCACTGCCAATTGTCATTGGGTTGGATACACATGGGGGTGCCCTTACTGAAAGTCGTTACTCGACTTTATTCCATGTCGAGAATTTCAGCAACTTTAAATAAAGGGCACCCGTTTATTTCTTAAATATGAGTCACAATTTCTTTGACCAGACTCGGGCCCTTATAAATAAAGCCGCTATAAATCTGGACCAGACTGGCACCCGCAGCGAGCTTCTCCCGCGCAGCCATGGCGCTGTCAATACCCCCTACCCCTATGATGGGCAGTGCACCGTCCAGAGCCTTGGCCAGCTGGCGAATAACCTCCGTGCTCTTGTGCTGCAACGGACGCCCACTGAGGCCACCGACTTCACCGGCATGGGGCATGTCATAGATCATCTCCCGATCCAGGGTGGTATTGGTGGCAATAACGCCATCGATCCCGTTTTTGATCAAAGATGCCGCGACCTGATTAATTTCATCCAGACTCAAGTCCGGTGCAATTTTAACGGCGAGCGGCACGTACTTTTTATATTGGGCGGCCAGCTCTTGCTGACGCACTTTGAGGGCTGCGAGCAACTCATCGAGGGCATCACCGTATTGGAGCGAACGCAGGCCCGGAGTGTTGGGGGAAGAGATATTGACGGCAATATAACCGGCATGATCATAGACCTTGTCCATGCAGATCAGATAATCGTCCTTGCCCTGCTCTATGGGAGTGTCTTTGTTCTTGCCGATATTGATGCCGATGACACCCTGGTATTTGGCTTTCTTGACCTGCGCCACCAGATGATCGACACCCTTGTTGTTGAATCCCATGCGGTTGATGATCCCCTCTGCCGGAATAACCCGGAACAGACGGGGCTTGTCATTGCCACTCTGGGGTTTGGGGGTGACGGTACCGACTTCTATAAAGCCAAACCCCATGGCCCCAAATGCGTCGATGCACTCCCCGTCTTTATCCAGCCCGGCTGCCAATCCGACCGGATTGGCAAAATAAAGCCCCATGACAGTGACGGGGCGTTTGGGCAATGAATGGCGGAAGAAACAATCAAGTGGCGTACCGAGAAGGCGGGGCAAATATTTGATGGAGAGATCGTGTGCCTGTTCGGGATTGAACTTGAACAAGAAATGCCTGGCGAGGGGGTACAACATTTTTGCTCCTTAAAAAAGCCCCGGCAACTGGCCGGGGCTTTCGGGGTTATGCCGAGGTTCGGCAATTCAACTGGAGCAGGTTCAACTCTCGCAAGGCCACCGAGAACTTGGCGAACTCGTGGGTACTCGTGGTCTTGAAGTCGGCCAACATATGGGTCCAACGGGACAAGAGTTGCTCATGCTCCGAAATCCAGTCGGCCAGTATGGTAGCGCATTCTCCCTGCTCTTTGCACCCTTCCAGTACCACAGATGTGAGACTGCGTTGCTGCCAGTCCAGATCTTCACGGAACGATGCCCGTGCCATCGCCTGCCAGTGATTGCCCACAGGCTGATGGTTGATCTGCTCGAGGAACCAGTGCAGATCCAGCTTGGCACCGAGACGATAGTAGACATTGGCGGCACGCAATATGTCGGTCTTGTGCTCAGCGGCAATCTGCGCCAGATCCAGGCTGGAGAAGAGACTGCTCATATGGGCCACCTGACGGGCGATGGCATCCGGCACCTGCTTGGCCACCAGCGCAGCGACTGCCTGCTGGTGCTCTGCGACCTCGCTCTCGTCCATCACCTCGTAGAGGTGGGTCGCCAGGGTCTCGAACGCCGGACGGAAGAAAGCGATGTTCTCAGCGATGCTCCAGCTGCGATTGCGGGCACGCAGGAACCAGCGGGTGGCGCGGCGCACAATGCGACGGCTGTAGAACATCAGCTCGAGCTGGGTCTGGGCATCCACCAGGTTGTCACACCCTTCGATGTCACGCCACAGGGCCCCCAGGCCAAACACCTCACGGGCCATGGCGAAGCAGCAAGCCACTTCCGCCACGGAGGCACCTGTCTCGTCCTTCATCCGGCTGGCGAAGTTGAGCCCCATGTCGTTGACCAGCATGTTGGCCACCCGGGTCGCAATGATTTCGCCACGCAGCGGGTGCTGGGCAAGCGCGGCACCAAACTGCTGCTGCAACTTGGCCGGGAAGCTGGTGACCAGCATGTTGGCCAGGAAAGGCTCCTCGGTGATCTCAGGGCAGTTGAGCTGCTCCTTGAGCACCATCTTGCCATAAGCCACCAGCACCGCCAATTCGGGTCGGGTCAAGCCCTGCCCTGCCGCCATCCGCTCGGACAGCTCCTCATCGGAGGGCAGGAACTCCAGCCCCCGATCCAGCTTGCCTTCGCGCTCCAGCCCCTGGATGAAGCGTTGCTGCTCTTTCAGTTGCTCGGTGCCACGGAAACTGGTGACCGAGATGGACTGGGACTGGCGGTAGGCGTTGGTAATGACAATTTGCGCCACATCGTCGGTCATCTCATACAGTATCTGGTTGCGCTGCTTGAGGGTCATATCACCGGCAGCCACCAGCTGGTTGAGCAGGATCTTGATGTTGACCTCGTTGTCGGAGCAATCCACCCCGCCCACGTTGTCGGTGAAGTCGGTGTTGATGCGTCCACCCTGGCTGGCGTATTCCACCCGGCCGAGCTGGGTAAAACCCAGGTTGCCACCCTCGCCGACGATGCGAGCACGCAGGTCGCGACCATTGACCCGCAGTACATCATTGCTGCGATCCCCCACTTCGGCGTCGCTCTCGCGGGCGCTCTTCACATAGGTGCCGATACCGCCGTTCCAGAGCAGGTCCACATTCAGACAGAGCAGCGCCTTGATCAGCTCGTTCGGGGCCATGCTGGCCTTGTCGGTACCAAGCAGTGTCTGGATCTGCGGGCTCAGCTTGATGGACTTGGCCGAGCGCAGGAAGATGCCCCCCCCTGCCGAGATGAGGTCACGGTTGTAGTCATCCCAGCTGGAGCCAGGCAGTTCGAACAGGCGCTTGCGTTCGACGAAGCTCTTGGCTGCATCGGGGGTCGGGTCGATGAAGATGTGCATGTGGTTGAACGCACCCACCAGCTGGGTGTGCTCGGAGAGCAGCATGCCGTTGCCGAACACGTCGCCGGCCATGTCACCCACCCCTACGCAGGTGAAGTCGGTGGTCTGGCAATTGATGCCGATTTCACGGAAGTGACGCTTGACCGATTCCCAGGCACCACGGGCCGTGATCCCCATCTTCTTGTGGTCATAACCGACCGAGCCGCCGGAGGCGAAGGCATCGCCCAGCCAGTGGCCATACTCCTGGCTTATCTCGTTGGCGATGTCGGAGAAGGTGGCTGTCCCCTTGTCAGCCGCCACCACCAGGTAGTAGTCATCCTCGTCGTGACGTACCACGGATTTGGGCGGGATCACCTCGCCCTGAATGATGTTGTCGGTGACATCCAGCAGACCGCGGATGAAGAGGCGATAGCAGGCCTTGCCCTCTTCCTGGATAAGGGCGCGGGCTGCCCCCACCGGCATCTGCTTGCAGTAGAAGCCGCCCTTGGCGCCCACCGGCACTATGACGGTGTTCTTCACCTGCTGCGCCTTGACCAGACCCAGCACTTCGGTGCGGAAATCTTCCTTGCGATCGGACCAGCGCAGGCCGCCACGGGCCACCTTGCCCCAGCGCAGATGCACCCCTTCCACCCGCGGCGAATAGACGAAGATCTCGAATTTGGGCAGCGGCAACGGCATGTCGGTAATACTGGCCGGTGCCAGCTTGAAGGAGATATAGGGCTTGATCTGCCCAGCCTTGTCCAGCTGGTAGTAGTTTGTGCGCAGGGTGGCGTCGATCATCTCCACAAAGCGGCGGATGATGCGATCGTCGTCCAGGTTCGCGACTTGATCCAGTTTGGCCGCCAGCTGATCATGGAGCTTGGCCTGTACCTTGGCATCTTGCTTGCCAGCAGGATCGAGGCGGTGCTCGAACAGGGTAAACAGCAGTTGGGCGATGTCAGGATAACGGGTAAGCGTCTCTTCGATATAGGACTGGCTGAAGGAGACACCGGTCTGGCGCATGTATTTTGCATAGGCACGCAGCACAGAAACCTGACGACCCGTGAGGCCGGCCCCCAGTACCAGACGGTTGAAGCCGTCATCTTCCAGCCCCTTGTTCCAGACGGCGGCGAAGGCTTCCTGGAAGCGCTGCTGGCTCTGCTCCAGATCAAAGGGCTGTTCACCGCGCAGCAGCATGGAGAAGTCGAGGATCCAGAATATATCCCCTGAAGGGGTACGCACCTGATACGGGGTCTCACCGATCACCCGCAGCCCCATGTTTTCCAGCATGGGCAGCACATCGGAGAGGTGAATGGGCTCGGTGCGATGGAACAGCTTGAGGCGAACCCGGCGATCGTTCTCTTCTTCCTGAGCGCGGTAAAACAGCATGCCCAGCGGTTCGGCTTCGCTCAGATTATCCAGCGCCATGATGTCGGCCACGGCAGATCCCGGCAGCACATCTTCCTTGTAGGCACGGGGGAAGGCGCTGCTGAAACGGCCACGCAAGGCATTGCCGCGGGCCTCGCCATAATGGGAGAGCAGCACGGAGTCGAGTCGGTCGTCCCAGCTGCGGGCAGCTTCAATCAGGTTGTTCTGTACTTCGTTCACGTCCACATCCACGTTGTTATTGTTGACCCGCACTATGTATTGGGTCCGCGCCAGCACACCTTCGGAGAAGTAGACGTTGAACTCCACCTCTTCGCTGCTGCCGAAATATTTCTGCAAAATCTGCTGGGTCTTGACTCGCAGCGCCGTGTTGTAGCGCTCCTTGGTGACATAGACCATGCAGGAGAAGAAACGACCGTAAACGTCGCGGCGCACGAACAAGCGCAACATGTCCCGCTCCTGCATCTCCAGCACACCGAGGCCGGTGGCCAGCAGCTCCTCTTCACGAGCCTGGATCAGCTCGTCGCGGGGGTAGGTTTCCAGCACGTTGAGCAGCGCCTTGTAGGCGTGTGAACCCTTCTCGTGACCGGAGGAGGCCATGATGCGTTCCAGCCGGTGGCTGATAAGCGGGATCTGGGTAGCACTGGTGTTGTAGATGGAAGAGGCGTAGAGACCGATGAAGCGATCTTCCCCTACTACCTTGCCGTGCTCGTCAAAGCGCTTGATGCCGATGTAATCCACATAGGCAGGGCGGTGGACGCGGGACTTGCTGTTGGACTTGGTGAGGATAAGCAGATCGGAGCTCAACGCAGCATGGCGGGCGCTGGCCGGCATATTGCCAAGGCGCTGCCCCTCATCCTTGATGGAGTTCTTCATCAGGCCCAGGCTGGATTCCGGCAGCGGCAGTATCTCGTGATCGCCCTCCACCGCCTTGACGTCATAGCGGCGATATCCCATCAGGGTGAAGTTGTGGGCGGCCACCCACTTGAGGAAAGCCACACAGGAGTTGACCTCCTCCTTGCTGACCGGGTTCTTGCGCTTGGGCAGCTCGTCGATGATCTCGTTCAGGCGACCCAGCATGGGTTGCCAGTCCCCCACCGCCAGTGCCACTTCCCCGGCAACCGAGTTGAGCTCGGCAGCCAGCGCATCCATCTGCTCATCACCGGTCAGGTGATCGATCTCGATGAGGAAGGCGGTTTCGACCGAAGTTTGTCCGGCCGTATTGTCGAGATCCAGAATGGCGCTGATCTTGCCTTCGTTGCCACGAATAAGGTGCAGCGGCTGGTGCAGCATCATGTGCGCCGTGATGTTCAGACGCTTGAGTGCCATCCGGATGGAGTCCACCAGGAAGGGAGAATCCTGCAGTATGATCTCGACTATGGTGTGGGGAGACTGCCAACCGTGGCGGGTCAGCTCGGGGTTGTAGACCCGGATGTAGGGTTGTGTGCTGGTACGCTGGTTGAGCGCATTCCACAGGCTGAGCGCGGCGCCGTAGAGATCGCTGTCATTGCGATCGTGCAGATCGGTGCTGGCCATGTTGCCGTAGAACTTGGCAACGAAGCATTCGACCAGGGAGGCACTCTTCTTGGGCAACTTCTGATGGATCAGGCTGAGAACGTTTTCGAGCAGAACTGAGGTAGGGGCGTCTTTCAATGCCATTGCTATATTCCTTATCGGACGACATGAACCACCGACGGAAAGACATCCACCCTGGATGCCCACCGGTACAGAGTTGCTGCGAAGTGTAATGTCTTGGATCAAGGAAGGCGAGCAAAGGTGATAACGACTTGTTAAAAACAAGGGGCAGATCACGGCTTGAGCTGTGAAATATTTTGCCAATTTGGCAAAAAACAGAAAATCCCACTGGGTGATTACGGATTTACCGGATAGATAGTGACTGAAAGCAGATAATTACTCGGGATCCTGTTCGAATTTTGTTAACTTATGCGTTCCAGGCTGATAAAGCGATAATCATCCTGTGTTTTCAGCCGAAAATAGCCGTATACCCCACTGATAGTGACAAATGGCCGGATTTTTTCCAAGGCCAGCTCTATGGTGAGCCCCTGTTCGGTACGTACCACCAGCCGCCTGGCGTGCCCCTGATACATCAATAGTATGTCATCGCTACTGAGTGACAGCCGAAAGGTAAACTGCTTCAACACTGACTCCTTCTCGATAGCGCCCGACCATGATGCTGTCACTGCGGCGCCTTGCTCGATGGTGTTTTCAACAAAAAGGGCAGGAGAGCCAGGCTCCCCTGCCCCGTCAACACTTACTGCTGTAGTGCCTTGCTCACCTTCTCGAACAGATCCCGTGCCAGTCCGTCCAGGTTGAACAGCCGGAGCAGCTCTGCGCGGATCAGGGCCTTGCGCCCTTCATCCAGTCGCTTGAACTGAATGAGCGGTGTGATGAGGCGAGAAGCAACCTGGGGATTGACCTCGTTGAGCTCGATGAGGATATCGGTCAGGAAACGGTAACCACTGCCATCGATGGCGTGGAACTGCACCTGGTTGCTCATGGCAAAACTGCCGATCAGTGCTCGCAGCCGGTTCGGGTTGCGAATGCTGAAGGTGGGATGGGCCATCGCCTGACGAACCTCACTGAGGACATCGGTCGCCGGTTTGCTGCCCACCAGTCGCAGCCAGTTGTCCAGTACCAGCCCATCCCTGGCCCATTTGCCTTCAAAATCGGCCAGCAGTTCGGAACGGCACGGCAGCAGATAGCCGTTGGCCACCTGCAGCGCCGCCAGGGTATCGGTCATGTTGTCGGCATTGGCGTATTGCTGGCGCACCAGCGCATCAGCGTGCGCGGCATCCAGTGCCGCCAGATAACCGAGCACAACCCCTTTGAGCGCACGCTTTGCCATATCGGCATGCACCACCTGATAGCCTTGCAGTTGCAGGCTCGCATAGGTGGTTGCCAGCCGAGCACCGAACGCGGCGGCAAGACGAGCATGAATAGCATCCCGCACCTGATGGATGGCATCGATATCGGCCACCTCGAACAGCTCGGCCAGGGTAGCTTCCCCCGGCAGGGCAAGGATCTCGGCCTTGAGTGCCGGATCCAGCGAGGCGTCGTCCAGGATGGTGACAAAAGCTGCCAGCAGGGGCTCGGAGACATCGACTCCCTGTCCGTGCTGCACCTGTACAACCCCTGCCATCACCGCCTTGTTGATCAACATCTGGGCCGCATCCCAACGGGCAAATTCGTTGCGTGCATGGCGCATCAGGAAGGCCAGTGCCTCATCGCTGTAGTCATAATGCAGCTTGACCGGCGCGGAGAAATCCCGCAGCAGGGAAGGAACCGGCTTGACTGTCACCTTATCGAAGATAAAGGTCTGCTCTGCTTCGAGCACGTCAAGCACCTGGCCTATTTCCTTGCCCTGATATTGCAGCGGGATGACGGCGCCATTTTGGTCATACAACTCGATGTCGAGGGGGATGTGCAGCGGCAGTTTCTGTGGCTGATCCTGAGTCGGCGGCGTGTGCTGGCTCACGTGCAGGCGATAAACGCCGCTGTCGGCATCGTACTCGTCGGACACGGTGAGCTCGGGGGTGCCGGACTGACTGTACCAGCGGCGGAAGCGACCGAGATCCACCCCGGAGGCATCTTCCATCGCCTGCACGAAATCATCACAGGTCACCGCCTGACCGTCAAAGCGCTCGAAATAGAGGCGCATACCCGCCTGGAAATTGTCTTCTCCCAACAGGGTATACAGCATACGGATCACTTCCGACCCTTTCTCGTAGACGGTCAGGGTGTAGAAGTTGTTCATCTCGATCACCACATCCGGGCGGATGGGGTGGGCCATGGGGCCGGCATCTTCGGCAAACTGCGGACCGCGCACGGTACGCACATTGTTGATGCGGTTGACACCACGGGATCCCAGATCGGAAGAGAACTCCTGATCCCGGAACACCGTCAGCCCCTCTTTGAGACTGAGCTGGAACCAGTCGCGGCAAGTGACCCGGTTGCCGGTCCAGTTATGGAAGTATTCGTGACCTATGACCCGTTCGATACCGTGGTAATCGCTGTCGGTGGCGGTGACCGGGTTGGCCAGCACGAACTTGGAGTTGAAGACGTTCAGCCCCTTGTTCTCCATGGCGCCCATGTTGAAGAAGTCCACCGCGACGATCATATAGATGTCGAGGTCATATTCGAGGCCAAAGCGCTGCTCGTCCCAGCGCATGGAGTTGATCAAGCTCTCCATGGCGAAACCGGCTCTGTCCAGGTTGCCCTTGTCAACGAAGATCTCGAGGGCCACCTTGCGGCCGCTCTTGGTTGTGTAGTGGCTGCGCTCTACATCAAAGTCACCGGCCACCAGAGCAAACAGGTAACTGGGTTTTGGGAAGGGATCCTGCCACTGCACGAAGTGGCGACCACCATCCAGCTCACCGCTGTCGACCTTGTTGCCGTTGGAAAGCAGGAAGGGATACTTGGCCTTGTCGGCAGTGATCCGGGTGCTGTAACGGGCCAGTATGTCGGGGCGGTCCAGATAATAGGTGATGCGGCGAAAACCTTCGGCCTCGCACTGGGTGCAATAGGCATCACCTGACTTGTAGAGTCCTTCCAGCGCCGTGTTGGCGGCAGGATCCAGCAGGGTGACTATGGTCAGCACACATTCAGCCGGCAGGTTAAACAGGGTCAGGGTATTCTCCCCCTGTTCGTACTCTTGATAAGGCACGCCATCCACGCTGACACTGTGCAGGGAGAGCCCCTCACCATCCAGTACCAGCGGCTCATTATGTTCACCGTTACGGCGCAGACGGGAGATGGCGGTGACCTGGGTCAGCGGCTCCTGCAGTTGAAAATCCAGATCGATGCTGTCGATCCAGTAGAGCGGAGCCTGATAATCCTGGCGATATTTGGCCGTCATGGCCTGGGAGTGATCGGTCATTATTGTTTGCTTCCACGCTTGTAATTGACGTGTCAGAGGCTGTCACAACCGGTTGGCAGGGTCAAATAGTTTGCATTCAGCCAAAAGAAAGGGCGACCTGAGTCGCCCTTGTGTACCTGTTATTGCCAAGCCAACGTCAGCCTTGTTTGCTGAGTTTGGCCAGATCCGCCGTGATATTGGCCGCTTCGATCAGATACTCGTCGGGGGCTTCAAAATCAGCCGGCAATTCGTCGAGACTCTTCACCGCAGGTTTGCCAAGGCGTGCCAGACGTTCGTTGGTGCGCAACAGCGCCTTCTCGTCCTGCTTGGCCTGCTCTGCCAGACGTTCCGCCTCATTGAGGGAGACAGACTTCTTGTCCTGCTCCACCTTGTAGTCGGCGATGTCCTGCATCACATAGGCAAACTCGGGATCCTTGGCGATCCGTGCCTCGTGGGCCGTTTTCAGCTTGGGCAAGAGGCTGGCGAAGTTACCGAGCTTTTCGTAACTGGCCGAGGCAATCTTGTCCCAGGGCAAGGCGTTGAACTCGCGACTTTCACCCGTCTCATCCGGTGCTACCGCAGTGGGGAAACCGATGTCGGGAGCGACGCCCTTGTTCTGGGTGCTGCCACCGTTGATCCGGTAGAACTTGGCAATGGTGTATTGCACGTGACCCAGGGGCTGCTCGTAGAAGTCATAGACCTTGGCGAGGCTGCGATGTTGCTGCACTGTGCCTTTGCCGAACGAGTTTTCGCCGAGGATCAGGGCGCGACCATAATCCTGCATGGCGGCGGCAAAGATCTCGGATGCAGACGCGCTGTACCTGTCGATCATCACCGACATGGGGCCACCGTAATAGATGTTGCCATCGTCATCGCCATTGACCGTGATACGGCCCATGTGATCACGAATTTGCACCACGGGCCCGCCAGCAAAGAAGAGACCGCTCAGGGCAGAGGCTTCGGTCAGCGCACCGCCGCCGTTGCCGCGCAGATCGACGATCAGGCCTTCGATCTTCTGCTTGTTGAGGCTGGAGATCTCCTTGATCACGTCATCGTGCAGGTTGACGTAGAAACTCGGGATTTCGAGCACCCCAATTTTCTTGCCTTCCGCTGTGATCACTTTGGACTTGGCGGCCCTGTCTTCCAGGCGCACCTTGTCGCGGGTCAGCTCGATCTGTTCTGTCTTGACGCCGGCGCCCTTGCCGCGCTGGATCTCCAGCTTGACCTTGCTGCCTTTGGGTCCCTTGATGAGCTCGACCACGTCATCAAGACGCCAGCCAATCACATCGACAATCTTGCCGTCGTCCTGCCCTACCCCGGTGATCTTGTCATCGGGTTTGAGGTGGTTGGACTTGGCAGCCGGGCCACCCGGCACCAGGGAGCGAATGACGGTAAAGTCATCCTCTGCCTGCAACACGGCTCCGATGCCTTCCAGCGAGAGGTTCATCTCGGTGTTGAAGCGATCGGCGCTGCGCGGGGAGAGATAACTGGTGTGCGGTTCGATGGCACGGGCGAAGGAGTTCATGAAGAGCTGGAACACATCCTCGCTCTCGGTCTGGGACATCCGCTTGATGGCGTTGTTGTAACGCTTGCCAAGCAGCTCCTTGATCTCGGGCCACTCCTTGCCGCTGAGCTTGAGGCTCAGGGCATCGAACTTGACCCGCTGGCGCCACAACTCGTTGAGTTCGCCTTCATCTTTGGGCCAAGCCGCCCCTTCCCGATCAAAGAGGTAATTGTCGGGCTGGGTAAAATCGAAAGGGGTATCGAGCAGTTTGAGGGCGTATTCGAACCGCTCATAACGCCGCTGCTGACTCAGATTGAACATCTCGTAAGCAGGCGCCAGCCGTCCTCTTTCGAGATCGGTGTCAAAGCCGTTACGGTACTTTTCAAAGCGGCTGATATCAGAGGCCAAAAACAGGTTTCGGCTGTAGTCCAGATTCTCCAGATACTTGTCGTAAATCACGGAGGAAAAGGCATCGTCCAGCTTGAACTGCTTGTAATGCGAGCGGGTAAACAGATTGGCAATTCGCTTGCTAGCCGTAGCATGTTGGCTCTCTTGAGCCAACACAGGCAAATCACTTTCCTTGAGCACCGGCTCGATGGCCTGTGCAAGCCCGGCAAGCGCCAGGCTACAGGCAACGAGGGAAAAACGAATTACGCCATGCTTCAACATTTGTCTCCTTAGAGAACCAGATGCTCAAATTTGACCCGCAGCATCATGCCGGTCTGCAGTTGGACCTGAACGTCATCCTTGGTCACTTCCTTGATGGTCGCCGGCACCGGAGACTTGCCCAGCACGACCCTGACACCCTGATCCACTTTCAGATTGGCGGCATCGACCTTTACCAGAGGCGCATCGGCAACGACTGCCTTGGGTGCGGCCTTGGGCTTGTCAGATTTGGCGGCAGCATCGGCCTTGCGCGGGGCAGGACGACGGGGCTGCTTGGCCTTCTCTTCTTTATTGTTGGTGCGACGGCTGGCAAAGACACGCTCTTTGCTCTCTTTCAGCGCTTGCTTGGCGTGTTCGATGTGCTCTTCGGTGAGCAGCTCGCCCGGGTTGCCGTCCAGATCGACACGGGCCTGGCCGGCTTTGAGGCCATGCAGGTAACGCCAGCTGGAGGTGTATTGACGCAGTGCAGAGCGCAGCATGGTCTTGGAGACTCTGGCATCGTCAGCGAGACGCTCGGCCAAATCCTGGAAGATGCCAATCTTGAGCGGCTTGGCCTCTCCTTCAGCGATGAAGCAGGCCGGGAACTTCTCGACCAGGTAGGCAACGATCTCTTTACTGTTCTTCAGCTTTTCAGTGTTTTCCATGTATAACCTTGGCTTTCATATAAACGCGCGGGTACGCCCGAGCACAACACAACAAAGGCCCCATTATAGAGAGCTTGGGGCCTTTTGCGAACCATCTAGCAATGACTTAGAGCATGCTTTCCAATATTTGCACCGTTTCTTCGAGTCCAATCCGGTCTTTCTCATCAAAACGGTTAAAAATTGGACTGTCGATATCGAGCACGCCGATGATCTCGCCACCACGGCGCACCGGGATCACGATTTCGGCATTGCTGGCACCATCGCAAGCGATATGCCCTTCAAATTGATGCACATCGTCAATGAGCTGGGTTTTACCCTCAGCAACCGCAGTGCCGCATACCCCACGCCCGACCGGAATACGCACGCAGGCCGGTTTGCCCTGGAAGGGCCCGAGTACCAGAGTATCTCCCTGCAACAGGTAGAAACCCACCCAGTTGATGTCGGTCAGCTCCAGTGCCAGCAAGGCGGAGAGATTGGCCAGATTGGCAATGAGGTCCGGCTCCCCTTCCAGCAGCGCCTGCGCTTGCTGGTTGAGTCCGCGATAAAATGCTTGTTTTTCAATCATGATTAAATGAACTTCACTCCTTGATAATCTGTGCAAGGTAACGCCCTGCCTGAAAATTTCAAATCAATTTTCACTTCAACCCCATCCCTCTTCTTATTAAAGATGAGGATTTAGCGGGCAACCGAGAGCGCCAGCTGCTGGCGCTGGCCATTGTTCCACTCGATATTGAGCAGCCAGACCATCATCGCCGAGGTACAGGATCCCACCATGGTCGTCCCCTGCCAGCCAGTGTCTGTGGACTCGAAACTGAGCGGTATAGTCCCCATGAACATGTCCCGCCCCTCCAGCCAGGCTTTTACCGGTTTGATCCCCGGATCCCCGCCCTGAAGCAGTATCATGAAGTCATGTTCGGCCTGTACCGGCAGCGACGCGATACTGACGGTCAAGGGTTTGTCACCCAGAACCATGCTGCATGAGGTGTGAGACAGATCGCAGATTTGATCTTTTTCTGATCCCGCCACCTGGGCCTGCCCCCCGCCAAACCAGGTTCGATAGGCAACCAATCCGAGCAAAATAGCCAGGACGATCGCCAAGTGCACAATTTTGCGTGAAGTGAGTCTCTCTTTCATGAAAAAACAACCCTTTAAGATGCCTGAAAAATGACATTTTCGTGATCTCGCGCAAGGTAATTTATTAAGCAGGCGGGACCCGACGGAGCCAAATATATCACTGTTTATACTGTTATTTTACCTGTCGGTTCAGTATCATTCCCATTGAATTTTCATTTAGCTACTTTTTGCTTTTCCTTTCATTAACAGTTGTTAACAAGAGGCAGGGCAGTAGCCAATGATGTCGGTCCATGTCACTGGACACAAAAATCAAACAACAGCAGCATCGGAAGCGGAATACAACGATGAGCCATATAACTAACCATCCTGAGTACAACTACACCGTTGTTCGCCAGTTCACCGTCATGACAATTGTCTGGGGAATTGTCGGCATGTCGGTTGGCGTACTGATCGCAGCCCAGTTGATCTGGCCCGCCCTCAACTTCGAAACACCCTGGCTGACTTACAGCCGCCTGCGCCCTCTGCACACCAATGCGGTTATCTTCGCATTTGGCTGTAGCGCCCTGATGGCGACCTCCTTCTATGTGGTACAACGCACCTGTCAGGTCAGACTGTTTGGAGGCAAGCTTGCCTCCTTCGTGTTCTGGGGCTGGCAGGCGATTATCCTCTCTGCCGCCATTTCGCTGCCGATGGGATTCACCTCCGCCAAGGAGTACGCTGAGCTGGAATGGCCTATCGACATCGCCATCACAGTGGTCTGGGTTGCCTATGCCGTGGTCTTCTTCGGCACCCTGGTCAAGCGCACCACCTCCCATATCTATGTGGCGAACTGGTTCTTCGGCGCCTTCATTATCACGGTTGCCGTGCTGCACATCGTCAATAACATGGAAGTGCCGCTCTCCGGCATGAAGTCCTACTCCATGTATTCCGGTGCCATGGATGCCATGGTGCAGTGGTGGTATGGCCACAACGCGGTAGGCTTCCTGCTGACAGCCGGTTTCCTTGGGATGATGTACTACTTCGTGCCCAAGCAGGCCGGTCGTCCGGTTTACTCCTACCGCCTCTCCATAGTGCACTTCTGGGCGCTGATCTCCCTCTATATCTGGGCCGGTCCTCACCACCTGCACTATACCGCCCTGCCTGACTGGGCTCAGTCTCTGGGCATGGTGATGTCCCTGATCCTGTTCGTTCCCTCCTGGGGTGGCATGATCAACGGCATCATGACCCTGTCCGGTGCCTGGCACAAACTGCGTTATGACCCCATTCTGCGCTTCCTGATTGTGTCCCTGTCGTTCTACGGCATGTCCACCTTCGAAGGCCCCATGATGGCGATCAAGACAGTCAATGCCCTCTCCCACTACACCGACTGGACAGTGGGCCACGTCCACTCAGGTGCCCTGGGCTGGGTTGCCATGGTATCCATCGGCGCCATATATCACCTGATCCCGAACCTGTTCGATCAGGGCCGCATGTACAGCATTCGCCTGATCAACGTGCACTTCTGGCTAGCGACCGTGGGGACAGTACTCTATATCGTTGCCATGTGGATTTCCGGCGTGATGCAGGGACTGATGTGGCGTGCAGTCAACGATGACGGCACCCTGACCTACAGCTTCGTGGAAGCGTTGCAGGCCTCTTATCCCTTCTACTTCGTGCGCTTCCTGGGTGGCTGCTTCTTTGTCACCGGTATGTTGCTGATGGCCTACAACGCCTACCGCACCATCTCTGCGCCCAAGGGTTCCCTGGAACCTGTCGCCCAGCCCGCATGATTGAAGAGGTCAAAGCATGAGCAACAATAACCGTCACGAGATATTTGAAAAAAGCGTACCCATGCTGGTGGTCGGCATCATCTTTGCCATCAGCCTGGGGGGGCTGGTTGAAATCACCCCGCTGTTCTTCCAAAAGCAGACCACTGAGCCGGTGGAGGGCCTCAAGCCCTATACAGCCCTGCAGATGGAAGGACGCGACATCTTCATTCGCGAAGGCTGTACCAACTGCCACAGCCAGATGATCCGTCCGTTCCGGGCCGAAACCGAGCGTTACGGTCACTACTCGGTCGCGGGTGAAAGTGTGTGGGAGCACCCCTTCCTGTGGGGCTCCAAGCGTACGGGTCCAGACCTGGCCCGTGTGGGCGGTCGTTACTCTGACGACTGGCACCGTGCTCACCTCATCAACCCGCGCGATGTGGTGCCTGAGTCCAACATGCCTGGCTACCCCTGGCTCGATACCACTGTGATGACAGGTGAACTGACCGGCAAAAAGCTGGCCCTGTTCCGTGATCACTTTGGCGTGCCCTACACAGAGGCCGACGTGCAAGGTGCAGGCGACGCCGTGAAGGGCAAGACAGAGCTCGATGCGCTGGTAGCCTATCTGCAATCACTGGGTCATGCCCTGAAATAAGGAGTCAGGATATGGATTACGGCACATTTCGCGGCCTTTATACCCTGCTGTTGATGGCCATCATGATCGGCATCATCGTCTGGGCATACAGCAAACGCCGCAAGGCCTCTTTCGACGAGGCAGCCAACCTGGTTTTTGCCGATGACGAGCAACCCGGTGCTGATAACAAGAACGCAGGAGCGAAACAATAATGAGCACTTTGTTTAGCATTTTTGTGACCGTCATAAGTCTGGGAACCATTCTCGGCTGCTTCTTGCTGCTGGTGTGGTGCCTGCGGGACAAGATGGGTGTAGAGGAAGGAAAGTCCATGGGACACGCCTTCGACGGCATCGAAGAGATCAACAATCCGCTGCCGAAGTGGTGGACCTATATGTTCATCTTCTTCATCGTCACCGGCCTGGTCTACCTGCTGGCCTTCCCAGGTCTGGGCAACTGGAAGGGTCTGCTGGGCTGGCAGAGCTCCAATCAGGATGTTCGCTCCCTGGCGGAGTCCAAGGCGGCGGCAGCCTCTGCCAAGGCTGAAGGACGTGCGGTGGAGTATGACCGTGAGCTGCTCAAGGCTGACGAGATCTACGGCGCCAAGTTCCGCGAGCTGACCTATCAGACAGACGGCAAGACTTACAAAGATATCACCGAGATCGCCAAGGATCCGGAAGCACTGAAAGTCGGACAGCGCCTGTTTCTGCAGAACTGTTCCCAGTGCCACGGCTCCGATGCCCGCGGCGGTCGCGGTTTCCCGAACCTGACCGACAGCGAATGGCAATGGGGCGGAGAGCCTGCCCAGATCAAAACCACCATCATGGGCGGTCGTCAGGGTGTGATGGCTGCCTGGGGCGAGATACTGGGCAAGGATGGCGTCAAGGAAGTGACCTCCTACGTGCTGGGTCTGTCCGGTCGCAAGGTTGACCTGGTGGAAGCCAAGAAAGGGGAAGCCCGCTTTGCCGTCTGCGCCGCTTGTCACGGTCCGGATGCCAAGGGAGGGATCGCCTTCGGTGCCCCGGACTTGACCAACAACATCTGGCTGTACGGCGGTTCCCGTCAGGTGGTCGAGCAGACCATCACCCACGGTCGTCACGGTGTCATGCCAGCCTGGCAGGATATTCTGGGTGAAGACAAGGTGCACCTGCTTGCCTCCTACGTTTACAGCTTGTCCCACACCGACAAGTAAAATCAGCAGTAACATGTGATAAGCACGTGATTACTCAGCAAAAAGCCTCGACTCTTCGAGGCTTTTTGTTATCTTGTGTTGGCTAAATCCCCTCTATTTCGTTAATCACAGGTTTCACGGTAGTAGCACTATGTCCCAACCCTGGTATCGCCAATTTTGGCCCTGGTTTATCATCGCCCTCCCGGCCGCCGCCGTGATTGCCGGCATCAGCACGGCAATCATCGCCAGCAAGGATGGGGTCAATCTGGTCGCAGAAGACTATTACAAACAAGGCAAAGAGATTAATCAGGACTTGAGCAAGTTCGATCGATCCGAAGCGCTCAATATCCGCATAGCGCTGGAAGTGAACGGCAACGAGCTGACTCTCAAGCCCCTCTCGGGAGAGATCCCACCCCGTCAGGCCCTCTACCTCTCCCTGTTTCACCCGACCCTGGCCGGCATGGACAGCGAACACATGGTGACTGCTGACGCCAGCGGCGTTTATCGCCTGCTGCTCGACCAGCCCTTGAGTGGCAAGTGGCATATACGGGTCGATGCGTTCGACCATGAGTGGCGGTTGCAAGAGACAGTCCAGCTCCCGACCACAGCACCCGTCGAACTCGATCCCAAAGGGCGTTAAGTCATGACAGGCGGTTTTTACTGTGGCGAGCCGGTTGCCGCCAACAGTCGAGGTGCCCTGCTCGCCATCCCCCGGGGTAACACACCATGAAGGCTTGCTTTCATTGCGGCGAGCCGGTTGCCGCCGCCAGCCACTATGCCCTCGAGATAAAGGGCATAGTGGAACCCATGTGCTGCCCGGGCTGTCAGGCCGTGGCAGAAACCATCATGGAGTGCGGCCTCTCCAGCTATTACGATCACCGCACAGCGCCCGGAACCAAGGGAGAACTGGTGCCCGAAGAGCTGGCAGCACTCACCCATTATGATCTTGCCGAAGTGCAACAGGATTTTGTCACCAACAGCGGCACGGGCAGCCACAGGGTGCGCGAGATCCAGCTCAGCGTTGAGGGGCTTACGTGCGCCGCCTGTGCCTGGCTTATCGAACGCCATCTGACCGGCCTTGCCGGTCTGCACTACATCAACGTCAACACCACTACTCACCGCGCCCGCATCAAGTGGGATCCGGACCAGCTTTCGTTGAGCGACATTCTCAAGGGATTCGCCAAGATAGGCTATCGAGCCTACCCCTTCCAGACCCACAGCCAAGAGGCTATCTACGCCAAAGAAGTGCGCAACTACATGTTCCGGCTGGCGCTGGCGGGCCTGGGGTCCATGCAGGTGATGATGTGCGCCGTGGCGCTCTACATGGATCTCTTCATCAGTGTCGAGGATGAGTTCATGGTCTACTTCAAGTGGATCAGCCTCTTGCTCTCGACCCCCATCATGATCTATTCGGCCCAGCCCTTTTACGTGGGGGCATGGCGCAGCCTGAAACAGGGCCACCTCTCCATGGACGTGTCGGTGTCGCTGGCACTGATCGGCGCCTTCGTCGCCTCCATGTGGGCCACCGTCTTCAACACGGGTGAGGTCTATTACGACTCCATCACCATGTTTGTCTTCTTCTTGCTGCTGGGACGTTTTCTGGAGTTGCGGGCCCGGCGCAAGGCGTCCGAGTCCAGCTCCAACCTGGCACGGCTGGTACCCATCATGGCCACCCGCATTGATGAGGAGGGTGAGCACGAGGTGGCGGCCAAGACCTTGCAGGCAGGCGATCGGGTACGAGTGCTGGCCGGTGCTACCCTGCCGGCGGACGGCATCATTGTCGAGGGGCAGGCCAGCCTCAACGAATCCATGCTGACCGGCGAGCAACTGCCACTGTTCAAGCAGGTGGGTGACAGCGTCTATGCCGGTACCATCAACACGGATGCACCGCTCCAGATCAGGGTCAGCCATCGCATCGAAGAGTCGCGCATCGCCCAGATAATGCGGCTGCAGGATCACGCCCTCGACGACAAGCCAGCCATCGCCCAGATGGCGGATGTGCTCTCCCGTCACTTCATTTTGGTGCTGTTGATCATTGCCGCAGCCGTGTGGACCTTCTGGCACTTCCATCAACCGGAGCAAGCCTTCTGGGTCACCCTGGCCGTGCTGGTCGCCACCTGTCCCTGCGCCCTGTCGCTGGCCACGCCGACCGCCCTCACCTCGGCCACCGCCCGCCTCACTCGCTCCGGTATTTTGTTGCGTCGCGGCCATGTGCTGGACGTGCTGACCAAGGCCAACCGGATAGTGATGGACAAGACCGGCACCCTGACCACGGGCAATATCAGCCTGACCAGCACAACGGCGCTGGCGGAGCTGAGCGAAGATCAATGCCTCGCCATCGCCCGGGCACTGGAAGCCTATTCCGAGCACCCCATCGCCCGCGCGTTTAAAAGCACGGCAGCCGACGACGTCTTGCTGCCTGCAAGCGAGGTGGTCCCAGTCATCGGCCACGGTATTGAGGGGTGTGTGGCAGGCAAGCATTATCGCATCGGCAGCGCCCGCTGGCTGGCTCTGCTCACAGAGCACACCGCCAGCCAGGGCCTTGCCATCTATCTGGCGGATGAATCCCGAGTGCTGGCCCGCTTTATCCTGGCCGATACACTGCGCCCGGATGCCAGGGCCCTGATCCAGGCCTTCAAGGCCGCCGGTTTGCAGACCACCATTCTCACCGGTGACAGCTCTGCCCAGGCCGACGAAGTGGCCCGCGAGCTTGGAGTGGATGAGCTGGTAAAAGGCGTCACCCCGGATGGCAAGCTGGCCTACCTCAAGGCGCGCGAAGCTGAAGGTGATATCAGCATCATGGTGGGTGACGGCATCAACGATGCCCCCGTACTGGCTGGAGCCCACGCCTCTTTTGCCATGGCGGGCGGCACGGATCTTGCGAAAAACAGCGCAGATGCCATCCTGCTGGCCGATGACCTGTCACGCCTGCTGGACGCCCGCACCCTGGCCATCCGCACTCGCAAGATCATCAAGGAGAACTTCGCCTGGTCCATCGGCTACAACCTGCTGGTGTTGCCGCTGGCGGCCAGCGGCTGGCTACCCCCCTATCTGGCGGCGGCTGGCATGTCCTTGAGCTCCCTCATCGTGGTCACCAACTCCATGAGGCTCAATCGCTGAACCGTGAAAACGGCGTGCTCATGCGAATATGAGCGCACCAACACATATTGAATGAAGAGGGATCCTGGCCGGTAACTGGTTTACCATGACCACTCTCATAGCAAGGCTTGCATCATGAACATCATCTTCGTCCTGATCCCCATCGCCATCCTGTTTGTCATCATCGCAGGCGCCGTCTTCTTTTGGGCCATTCGCTCCGAGCAGTTTGAAGATCTCGACCGCCAGGGATCCAACATACTGTTTGATGAAGACAAACCAGCCCAGAAACCCATCGAGTCCAAGTCCGATGACCGCCAGCCTTGATCTGGTAGGGGCCCTGCTGGTGGGGCTCGCAGGCTCTGGCCACTGCATTGGCATGTGTGGTGGCGTCTCGGCCGCCCTCTCCATGGCCATTCCCCCCGAGAAACAGCACTTTTGGGGCCGACTTGGTTATCTCCTCAACTACAACCTGGGGCGGATCATCAGCTATGTCATCGCTGGCGCTCTGGTGGGCGGGCTGCTGGCCACCACCAGCGAGCTCGGTGCGGGCAAACATGCCATCGCCGGATTGCGGCTGATGGCGGCGCTCTTGATGATAGCGCTCGGCCTGTACCTTGCCGGCTGGTGGCAAGGCATACTGCTGCTCGAGCGGATCGGTGCCCGACTCTGGCCACGGATCAAGCCGCTGGCAGGCAAGTTTCTTCCCTTCACCTCGGCCTGGCAGGCGTTCCCTTTCGGCATGATATGGGGCTGGCTGCCCTGCGGTCTGGTTTACTCCATGCTGACCTGGAGTGCCGCAGCTGGTTCTGCCAGTGGCGGGGCACTGATCATGCTCTGCTTTGGCATAGGGACCCTGCCGACACTCTTTGCACTGGGGGGACTGGCGGACCGGCTGCGCTACTGGCTGACCTTGCGCAGTTTGCGTCAAGGCGGGGCTGTTTTGCTCATTGCATATGGGCTGCATACCCTCTGGGTCGGGATAGCGTCCTTTTGAAACCCTATCCAAAACGGATGAGTTGATGGTAAACTTGTTTGATATAAATCAATTATTCGTATGAGCCTATGATCCCGGAAAAGAAACCTGGCAGACGTATTCAGAGCGGTGGCTGTGCAATTCATTGCCAGGATTGCAGCATCAGCCAGCTCTGCATTCCCTTCACTCTGAACGACAGTGAACTCGATCAGCTCGACAGCATCATTGAGCGCAAGAAGCCGATCCAGAAGGGTGAAGAGCTGTTCAAAGCCGGCGATGAGCTGAAGTCGCTCTATGCGATCCGTTCCGGGACCATCAAGTCATACACCATCACAGAACAGGGTGACGAGCAGATAACCGCTTTTCACCTCGCAGGGGACTTGGTTGGCTTTGATGCCATTCACAAGCATGCGCATCCGTCCTTTGCCCAGGCGCTGGAAACGGCCATGGTGTGCGAGATCCCGTTCGACGTACTCGACGATCTCTCCGGCAAAATGCCCAAGTTGCGCCAGCAAATCATGCGACTGATGAGCAACGAAATCATGGACGATCAGGAGATGATACTGCTGCTCTCCAAGAAGAATGCGGAAGAGCGCCTCGCTGCCTTCCTGCACAATCTGTCGGTGCGTTTCTCCGAGCGCGGCTTCTCCGCCAAGGAATTCCGCCTCTCCATGACCCGGGGTGATATCGGCAACTATCTGGGCCTCACGGTGGAGACCATCAGCCGTCTGCTTGGCCGTTTTCAGAAGTCCGGCCTCATCAGCGTCAAAGGCAAATACATTACCGTGCTGGATCAGATGGCCCTCGGCGTCATGGCTGGCGCCCCTCGTCCTGCCTGCGGTTAATTTCCCCTCTGTCTGCCCTCGTTGCCGGATCGGTTCAGTCTGAAATTTGATCCGGCACATGTCCCTCAGCCTCCTCCTGAGCTAAGCTGTAATGGCTAAAGGTCTGTCATCATTGGTATTTTTGCCAAGGAGGAAGAGAACATGGTCAAGTACCGAAAAATTCTGGTTGTTATCAACCCGGAAGAAGAGCGGCAAGTTGCCCTCGAACGTGCGGTCAAAGTAGCTGAGCTCGATGAAGGCGCTCAACTGACCCTGTTACTCACTATTTATGACTTCTCGTACGAAATGACCGCCATGCTGTCGGTGGATGAACGGGAAGAGATGCGCCACGGCGTGATCGCCCAGCGTCGTGAATGGCTAGACGACATTCTCAAACCCTACCGTGCCAAGGGACTGGACTACGAGGTCAAGGTGGTCTGGCACAATCGCCCCTTCGAGTGTGTCATTCAGGAAGTCCTGGAGAATCGCCACGATCTGGTGGTCAAAGCGACCCATCATCACTCCTTCCTGCAAACCTTCATCTTTACTCCGACCGACTGGCATCTGCTGCGCAAGTGCCCCTGTCCTGTCCTGCTGGTCAAAGAGGGCCACTGGCAACGGGGTGGCAACATTATTGCGGCCATCAACTGCTCCAGCGACGATCAGGATCAGAAAGTGCTGAACGAACGGATCACGGAGGAAGGCATTGGTATCGCCGAGTTGCTCGGCTCCAACCTTTATCTGGTCAATACCTATCCCGGTACCCCGGTCAATGTGGCCATAGAGTTGCCGGAGTTCGACCCCAACGCTTACAACGAGGCTATTCGCAAGCACCATGAGAGCCTGCTGCTGAGCCATGCCGACAAATATGGCATAGGCCATCTGTGGACCAGGGTGGCGGAAGGGTTGCCGGAAGAGGTGTTGCCCGACCTGGCTGACGACCTGCAAGCCACCCTGATGATCATGGGGTGTGTCGGTCGTACCGGCCTCTCTGCCGCCCTGCTCGGCAATACCGCCGAACATGTGGTAGACAGGCTCTCCTGCGACATCCTGATCCTCAAACCCGACGATTACAGCTGCCCGGTAGACAGCCGGCGTCGTCAATCATAAGGCGCCTTTCATCCTGGCACCTTGCCCTCCCCCGGGACATGGCTATAATAACGCGCTTATTTGTGTCCCGGGTTTTACGAGCATGCTAGAAGAGCTGAACGCCAAAGATAAATACAGTTTCAACAAACTGCAAAAGCGCCTGCGGCGCAACGTAGGTCAGGCCATCGCCGACTTCAACATGATTGAAGAGGGCGACAAGATCATGGTGTGCCTGTCCGGCGGCAAGGACAGCTTTGCCATGCTCGACATCCTGATGAGCCTGAAGGCAAGCGCCCCCATCCATTTTGATCTGGTGGCCGTCAACCTGGATCAGAAGCAACCCGGCTTCCCCGAGCATGTGCTGCCTGAGTACCTGGCAACCTTGGGCGTTGACTTCAAGATCGTCGAAGAAGATACCTACTCCATCGTCAAGGACAAGGTACCGGAAGGCAAAACCACCTGCGCCCTCTGCTCCCGCCTGCGCCGAGGTATTCTCTATCGCACGGCGCAAGAGCTGGGCTGCACCAAGATTGCCCTCGGCCATCACAGGGATGACATCCTTGAAACCCTGTTCCTCAACATGTTCTACGGCGGCAAGCTCAAGTCCATGCCGCCCAAGCTGGTGAGCGACGATGGCAAGAACGTGGTGATCCGCCCGTTGGCCTACTGCAAGGAGAAAGACCTGGTACGTTACGCCGAGGTCAAGGCCTTCCCCATCATCCCCTGCAACCTGTGCGGCTCGCAGGAGAACCTGCAGCGTCAGGCCATCAAGCAGATGATGCAGGATTGGGATCGCCGCTTCCCGGGTCGTATCGAAACCATGTTCACCGCCATTCAGGACGTGATCCCGAGCCACCTGCTCGATCACAAGCTGTTCGACTTCAAGAGCATCAACCGTGACTCTGGCATCATAGATGGCGGCGACAAGGCATTTGATCCGCCCGAACTGCCGACAGCCCCCTTGCTGAACATCGACGAGATGGACGTGCTGGATGTGATCGAAGTGCGCTAGGCACTGCACAATCGGTAACGAAATCTGCAACGAAAAAGGAGCGCCCGGCGCTCCTTTTTATCTTTCTGGCGTGACGCTTGCTCAGCCCTTGTGCAACCAGGGGGTCAGTCGCAGTATGTCCCCCTTCAGTTGCAGCTTGCCCGCGGCGAAGTCTGCCAGTTGTGCGTTGCTCAGCAGCAACTGCCCCTCTTGCCAGGAGAGTGGCAGCTGGCGGGCGCCATCAACCAGATAGGCAGTGCCAGTCGGTTGCACCAGTGTCACCCGCACACCCGCCATCTCCGGCAGGAAATACTTGCCGACCATGCCGGCCAGCTTGCTCAGCAGGGCCTGCATATCCTGCTGGCGCTTGACCACCTCGGCCACCTTGAGCTCCAACTGGCTGCCTGACACAGGCGGGGCATCGGCCATCACCTGCACCGAAAGATCGCAGGCAGCGTGTGCCTCGGTCAAGCCCACCACCACGGTCGCCTTGTCCAGATTGAGATCATCGTCGTAGGGCAGCCGCAACTCGCTGTCTACCGTCACCTCGGCAGCCACGTCCCGATCCAGGGTAGAAACCCGGGCCGAGGTAAGCAGGCAACGCTGTCCATTTTGTTGATCGGTCAGATAAAACCCCAGTCTGGCATGACCAAACTCCCCCTTGGCAAAGGTCTTCATCTGGCTGTAGAAAGTACTGTATTGCAGATCCAGTGAAGGCTGTGCCAACCCCAGGGTGGGCAACAGCAGCAAGCTTGCCGCTACGCCATGTCGAGCCATCTTCATGTGCCATCCTTTTGCATCACGCACTCGTCATGCGTTGAAATCTTGGTGTGCCATCTCTTGGCACTGAATACGCCGGTCAAGCGCTGAAATGATCGGGACCTTCGCTCACGTCGGTCACTTCTACCGCGACCCCGCACAGGTCCCGATAGAGGATCCCCTTGCAGTTGAAGTAGAGAGGAGCCACCCAGATAAGCCCCAGGCCCATGGGGAGCAGCGCCAGGAAAAACAGCGCCAGCATGACACCGTGCAGCAGCACTATGCTGGGCCAGCCACGAACAAACAACTTGAGCGACACCAGAATGGCCTGCACCGGTGACAAGCCGCGTTCCAGCACCAGCGGCACGGTAAACACCAGCCCCATGCCGATCAGCGCAGACGGAATGAACGCCAGCATCACCGGCAAGCCCACCAGTTCAAACAGAGGACCGAACAGGCTGGTGATCATGCTGCCCAGCAGGCTCAGGCTGCCGAGGCGCAGGAAGTGGCGAAAGAAATCGAATACCTGGCTCGGACGGGCACGGACGCCGACCGACTGCTGCAATCCCAGCATGTCGAGGGACGAGGTCATGGGGGCCATCATGATGGTGATGAGCAGACTCAGCACCAGGGCAATATCCATCCCCCCTTCCTGATTGACGTAAGGCGCCAGCAGGGTATTGCTCAGCAACATCCAGATGGAGGTAACCCCTACTATGGCCAGCAGCAGGCCGAAACCGGTACGGCGCGTCTGTTGCCAACTCTCTTGCAGTACCCCCTTGAGGTCGAGGCGATATCCCTGACTCAGGGATTGCTCGAGGGAACCACCGATCCGCATTTTATTACTCAATGGACTATCCAACATCAGAAAAACACTATTCAGGGGGCACATTATAGCGATTTGACTCGGTATGCGTAGCCGTTTTTCCCCTTATCTGCTGGTGGGAAAGCCTTTGATTTCATAAGCGCAGGCCGGTTCACCTCCTTCCTTTCCCGCCTTGGCCCACCGTTGTGATGGGCGTAGGATGCCAACAGATATTCCGCATTTGCTGACTGCCTCCGCCCTTCCCCATCCGGGCGACGCGAGGAAAACACACATCACAAGGAGACATGCATGTCTGATTTGACCCTGTATCTCGCCCCTGGCACTTGCGCCATGGCCGTACACATAGCGCTGACCGAGGCCCGGGCCCACCATCAGGTCAAGCGACTCGATCTGGCGGCGGGGGAGCAGCGCTCTGCCGCCTATCTCGCCATCAATCCCAAAGGCCGGGTGCCGGCGCTTGTTACCGAGCGCGGCGTGCTGACTGAAACCCCGGCACTGCTGCTCTATGTGGCGCAGCGCTTTCCCGATGCCAAGCTTGCCCCGTTGGATGACCCTTTCCTGCTGGCCCGCATGCAGGAGGTCAACAGCTTCCTCGCCTCCACCGTGCATGTCTCCCATGCCCACGGACGCCGCGGCAGCCGCTGGGCCGATGATGAACAGGCTGTCGCTGCCATGCAGGCCAAGGTGCCGCAAAACATGCGCGATGGCTTTGCCGAAATTGAGCGCCACTATCTGGTCGGCCCCTGGGTGCTGGGGGAGCGCTTCAGCCTTGCCGACATTTACCTGTTCGTAGTCGCCGGCTGGCTCGAAAGCGATGGGGTGGCCATCAGCGAGTTCCCCAGGGTAGCAGCCCACTATCAACAGATGCTCACACGCCCCGGCGTGCAGCAGGCCCTCGTCCTCTGACCCCTCTCTCCTTCAATCCTCTGCACATGGGTGCCTGTACGCTGTCTGGCACCTCTTTTCATCCTTTTCCCCCCGGCATTGAGATCGTTTTCACATTTCTGCCATCTCCCTGTAGATCAAGCGTGCCTTAGCGCCTATCGTTTACCCCATGAAGCAACCGGTTGCGTAACCGGTTGCCTGGATAAACATCAGATACGTAGACGCAAGTCTGCCGAGGTGCTGTTATGAAACGAGGCGTACTGCTCAATGCTCCCTTGAGTGCCCTGGTGGCACAGATGGGCCACACCGACGAGCTCACAGTGTGCGATGCGGGATTACCCATTCCGGCGGGGCCGGAGCGCATCGATCTGGCGCTGATGGCGGGCACCCCCAACCTGCAGACAGTGCTGAAAGCGCTACTGACGGATCTTGTGGTGGAAAAAGTGATCATGGCCAGCGAGATAAAGCTGATCAGCCCTGACACCCATCAAGCCCTGCTCGATCAGATCGAGACCCACTCGCTCGAGCAAGGCAAACCCATTGCCATCGAATATTGCCTGCATGAGGAGTTCAAGACCCGCTCCCGCCAGAGCAAGGCGATAGTACGCAGCGGCGAAGTCACGCCCTATGCCAACCTCATTCTCTGCGCCGGCGTGGCGTTTTAAGCCTCTTCAAGGAAGCTGCAATGAGCACAACTCCCTCCCCCCTTTCGGGGCTCACCGGGAGCGTTGACACGCCCCCCTCGCCCATTCTGGAGCTGACCGGCATCGTCAAGACCTTTCCCGGTGTCCGCGCCCTCGATGAGGCAGGACTCAAGGTTTACCCGGGCCAGGTGATGGCCTTGCTCGGCGAGAATGGCGCCGGCAAATCCACCCTGATGAAGGTGCTGACCGGCATCTATCAAGCCGATGCGGGCAGCGTCAGTTACCGCGGCCAGCCTGTGCACTTCAAGGGTCCCCGCGACTCCCAGGATCAGGGCATCAGCATCATCCACCAGGAGCTGAACCTGCTGCCGGAGCTCTCCATTGCCGCCAACATCTTCCTTGGCCGCGAACCGCGTACCCGTTTTGGCAGCATTGACCACAAGCAGTTGCACGAGCGCGCCAGCAGCCTGCTCGGTCGTCTCGGCGTCAAGCATGGTCCGGATACCCGGCTCGGAGAGCTGTCGATTGGTGAACAGCAGATGGTGGAAATTGCCAAGGCCCTCTCGTTCGATGCCAGCGTCATCATCATGGATGAGCCCACAGATGCCCTGACCGACACCGAAACAGAGCAACTGTTCACCGTGATCCGCGAACTGCGCCAGCAGGGCTGTGGCATCGTCTATATCTCCCATCGCCTCAAGGAGATCTTCCAAATCTGCGACCGGGTTACCGTGCTGCGTGACGGCAAATGGATCGGCGAGAAAGCAGTGAGCGATCTCGATGAAGACAGGATCATCGAGATGATGGTCGGTCGGCGGCTGGAAGAGCAGTACCCGCGCCTGCATCGGGAACTGGGTCCTGTCAGCCTGCAAGTCAAAGATCTGGCTGGCCCGGGTGTGCGCGGGGTGAGCTTCTCACTGCGTCAGGGGGAGATACTTGGCTTCAGTGGCCTGATGGGCTCAGGCCGTACCGAGCTGATGAAACTTATCTACGGGGCCAGTCCCATCAGCGCCGGCGCTGTCGAGGTCGATGGCAAGGTCATGGTGCCACGCACCCCTGCCGATGGGCTGGCCGTCGGCATCGCCTATATCTCCGAAGATCGCAAGGGGGATGGGCTGGTGCTGGAACTCTCGGTGCGGGAAAACATGAGTCTGTGCGCCCTCGATGAGTTCATCCGTGGCGGCAAGATAGACGGCAAGGCCGAGCGCCAGGCAGTGAGTGACTATGTGCGCCTGTTCAACATCAAGACCCCGAGTCAGGAGCAGCTGATAAAGCTGCTCTCCGGTGGCAACCAGCAGAAGGTGGCCATCGCCAAGGGGCTGCTGACCAAGCCCAAGGTATTGATCCTGGATGAGCCGACCCGCGGCGTCGACGTGGGTGCCAAGAAAGAGATCTACCAGCTCATCAACCAGTTCAAGCAGGAGGGGATGAGCATCATTCTGGTCTCCTCCGAGATGCCGGAAGTGCTCGGCATGAGCGATCGCATCATGGTGATGCACGAAGGGCGCATCAGCGCAGAATTCATGTCCGCGGACGCCAATCAGGAGAAACTGATGGCGGCGGCAGTCGGTAAACAGTGGCAATCAGAGCAAGAGGCCTTTCAATGACAACCCAAACCCTTTCCCGCCGCGGCATCATGAGCAAGGCCTGGTGGATTGAGAACAAATCCCTGGTCGCCCTGCTGGTGTTGATAGGCGTGGTCTCCTTCCTGAGCCCCAACTTCTTCACCGCCGACAACCTGCTCAACATACTGCGCCAGACGTCGGTCAACGCCATCATGGCGGTCGGCATGACGCTGGTCATCCTCACCGCCGGCATCGATCTGTCTGTCGGCTCTGTGCTCGCCCTGTGCGGCGCCCTGGCAGCCACCATGGTAGCGATGGAGCTGCCCATAGCGCTGGTAGTGCCACTGACCCTGGGGGCCGGTGCCCTGCTCGGCGGCATCAGCGGCCTCATCATTGCCAAGGGCAAGGTGCAGGCATTCATCGCCACCCTGGTCACCATGACAGCCCTGCGCGGCGTGACCATGGTCTATACCGAGGGGCGCCCCATCTCCACCGGTTTTAGCGAGGGATCCGATCACTTCGCCTGGCTCGGTACCGGTTACCTGCTTGGTCTGCCTGTGCCCATCTGGCTGATGGCCATCGTCTTCCTGCTGGCCTGGTACCTGCTCAACCACACTCGTCTGGGCCGTTACATCTATGCCCTGGGCGGCAACGAATCTGCCACCCGCCTCTCCGGCATCAATGTGGCCAGGGTCAAACTCGCCGTATATGGTCTGTGTGGCATGCTGTCGGCGCTGGCTGGCCTCATTGTCACCTCCCGCCTCTCCTCTGCCCAGCCGACGGCCGGCATGGGCTACGAGCTGGACGCCATCGCCGCCGTTGTGCTGGGTGGTACCAGCCTGATGGGGGGCAAGGGTCGCATCATGGGGACCTTGATAGGGGCCCTCATCATCGGCTTCCTGAACAACGCCCTCAACCTGCTCGACGTCTCGTCCTATTACCAGATGATCGCCAAGGCCAGCGTCATTTTGCTCGCCGTGATGGTCGATAACAAGAGCAATCGATAACAACCTAAGCCATGCCACACACACAAGGAATGAAATGATGAAAAAGCTCAATACCCTGCTCGCTGCCGCCATCATGTCTGTGCTGGGCACCGCCCAGGCCGCCGATCAGACCCTGGCGATGGTGGTCTCCACCCTCAACAACCCCTTCTTCGTCACCATGAAAGAGGGGGCCGAAGCCAAAGCCAAGGAGCTTGGTTATGAACTGGTGGTACTGGACTCCCAGAATGACCCGGCCAAGGAGCTCTCCAACGTGGAAGATCTCACAGTGCGCAAGGTCAACGCCATCCTGATCAACCCGACCGACTCCGAGGCCGTTGGCAATGCCATCCGCCTGGCCAACAAGGCCAACATCCCTGTGCTGACCCTGGATCGCGGTGCCGCCCAGGGTGAGGTCAAAGCCCACATTGCCTCCGACAACGTGGCTGGCGGCAAGCTGGCTGGCGACTTCATCACCCAGAAACTGGGTGCTGGCGCCAAGGTGATCCAGCTAGAGGGGATCGCAGGTACTTCCGCCGCCCGTGACCGTGGCGAAGGTTTCGCCCTGGCCGTGGCTGCCAACAAGCTGGAAGTGCTGGCCTCCCAGCCTGCCGACTTTGACCGCACCAAGGGGCTGAACGTCATGGAAAACCTGCTGGCCGCGCACCCGGGTGTGCAAGCCGTGTTTGCCCAGAACGACGAAATGGCGCTGGGTGCCATCCGCGCCGTACAGGCTGCCGGCAAAGAGGTGATGATCGTCGGCTTCGACGGCACTGATGATGGCAAGGCCGCCGTTTCCCGTGGCAAACTGGCCGCCACAGTAGCGCAACAACCGGCCCTGATCGGTGCCATCGGCGTGGAAACCGCCGACAAGGTACTCAAGGGTCAGCCGGTAGAAAAATCCATCCCGGTACCGCTGCAAATTGTCAGCAAGTAATGTGACAGGGGGGAGCTTGGCCTCCCCCTTTGTTTCTTGAGTTTCCATCAGCTGTGCATCTTGGCTTGGGCCCACTCAAACCAAGATGTTCCAAATCAAGGGTGATAAGAATGAATCGTCTCGTTGTTCTGGGCAGTGTCAATGCGGATCATGTACTGCGCGTCCCTCATTTTCCTCGCCCCGGTGAAACCCTGACCGGCCACAGCTATCAGGTGGTACCGGGTGGCAAGGGGGCCAATCAGGCGGTGGCTGCCGCACGTCTCGGCGCCCCTGTCTCCTTTATTGCCCGCATCGGTGATGACGCCATCGGCCAGCAGATGCGCCAGGGTTTCGAGCAAGATGGCATAGACGTCAGTGCAGTAGAACTCGATGAGACCTTGCCCACCGGCATCGCCATCATCTATGTGAGCGACGAGGGGGAAAACAGCATAGGCATCTCCGCCGAGGCCAACGGCGCCCTCTCTCCTGCCATGGTCAAACGCCATGAAGCCATGATTGCCGATGCCCATACCCTGCTGCTGCAGCTGGAAGTGCCGCTTGAAAGCGTGTTTGAAGCCGCCAAGCTGGCTAGATCCCACGGCACCCGGGTGGTACTCAATCCGGCGCCTGCCCGCCCGCTCCCGGCCGAGCTGTTGGCGCTGGTGGATCTCATCACCCCCAACCAGACCGAAGCCGAACTGTTGACCGGCGTCAAGGTGAGCGACGAGGCTAGCGCGGCTCAGGCGGCGGCCCGCTTCCACCAGATGGGAATAAGCGATGTGATGATCACCCTGGGCTCCCAAGGGGTCTATTGCAGCAACGCCCGGCAGCAACAGCTCATCCCGGGGTTTCGGGTTGAGGCAGTAGACACCACGGCCGCGGGCGATACCTTCAACGGCGCCCTGCTGGCCGCCGAGCTTGCCGGTGCAGACTTCAACGCCGCGGTGCGCTTTGCCCACGGCGCGGCGGCGCTTTCTGTCACCAAGTTCGGCGCCCAGAGCTCGATCCCAAGCAAGGTTGAGGTCGACGCCTTCCTGCTTGCCCAGACTGCGCAGGGGCACTGATGGCCAACATCAAGGAGGTGGCGGCGCGGGCAGAGGTCTCCACCACTACCGTCTCCCATGTCATCAACGAGACCCGCTTCGTGGCACAAGAGACCCGTGAGCGGGTCTTTGCCGCCATGCGCGAACTCAACTATGCCCCCAGCCTGGTGGCCCGCAGCCTCAAGGTGAAGGAGACCAACAGTATCGGCATGCTGGTCACCACCTCCAGCAACCCCTTCTTTGCCGAGGTGGTGCGTGGAGTGGAGCGCTACTGCTTCGAGCAGGGCTACAACCTGATGCTGGGCAACACAGAGGGGCAGGCTGAAACGGCGCTCTCCTACCTCAAGATGATGTTGCGCAAGCGGGTCGACGGCCTGCTCATCATGTGCAGCGAGGGGCAACAGGAGGTGTTCAACCAGCTCGACTGGCTCAAGAGCCTGCCCGTTGTGGTGATGGACTGGGGCATGGAGAGCAAGGACGTGGACCTCATCGCCGACAACTCCCATCGCGGCGGTTATCTGGCCACCCGCCATCTGCTGGCACTCGGTCACACCGATGTCGGTTGCATCACGGGCCCCCACAGCCGAGCCCCCGCCAATCAGCGACAGGCTGGCTTTGAGCAGGCGATGCAGGAAGCGGGTCTGACCGTCAATCCGGCCTGGATCCAGGAGGGAGATTTCGACTGTGCCAGTGGTTTCAATGCCATGCAGCGCCTGCTGGCTCAGCCCAAACGGCCAAGCGCCCTGTTTATCTTCAACGACATGATGGCCATGGGGGCCATCAGTGCCGCCCATCAGGCGGGGTTGAACATACCGCAGGACATCTCCATCGTCGGTTATGACAATGTCGCGCTGGCGCAGTATCTGTCGCCGCCACTCACCACCATCAATCAACCCAAGGAGGAGCTGGGGCGCCTCGCCGTTACCCGGCTGCTGGCACGTATCAATGGGGTGACAGTGGATAATCACCTGATCACTGTTGATCCAGACCTGGTGATCAGACAATCCTGCGCGCCCTTCTTCCCCCGCCCATGATCCAAGGCAACAAAAGGCAACACCTTGGTGTCGCCTTTTGTTTCGAACAACGGCACTGGGAGCTGAGCCGTATTAAGGCTCGCGCATCTCCATCCAGTTGTGACCCTCTATCTGTTTGGGTTGATGCACGCCGCAGCGCTCCAGCAACTCGTCAACGAAAGCGGGCACCAGCAGAGAGGCCGGTCCATAACGCTTCTCGTCAAACTGGCTGCCCACCTCGCTCGGTTCCAGATTGAGCTCTATGGTATGGGCACCGTTGAGGCCAGCCTCGTGCACGAAGCCGGCAGCAGGATAGACGGCCCCCGAGGTCCCGATGGAGATGAAAAGGTCGCACTGGGCCAGGGCGCCATAGATGCGATCCAGCCCCAGCGGCATCTCGCCAAACCAGACCACGTGCGGGCGCAGCGGCTGGGGGAACTGGCAACAGGAGCAGAGTTCATCCTGATGGAGATCGCCGCGCCATTCGATCACCTGGCCCGACTCGGGACAGCGGGCCTTGAGCAGCTCTCCGTGCATGTGGATGAGGTTTTTGCTGCCTGCACTCTCGTGCAGGTTGTCGATATTCTGGGTCACCAGGGTGACTGTGCCAGGCAACAGGCGCTCAAGACGGGCCAGGGCATAGTGGGCAGGATTGGGATGGATCTGCGGTTGTTGCAGCTGATGACGGCGCGAGTTGTAGAAACCCTGCACCAGGGCGGGATCCCGGGCGTACCCTTCCGGGGTCGCCACATCCTCCACCCTGTGCTCTTCCCACAAGCCGTCACAGGCACGGAAGGTCTTGATGCCGGATTCGGCAGAGATACCGGCGCCGGTAAGAATGACGATGTGTTTCGCTGATTGCACCATGACTGCTTCCCTCTGATCCCATACAAGGCTGACCTTAGCACAGGGTGAAAAGGCAGCCTATTCACCCTTGGTCTTATGAGGATACCCGCTTCACAGGGTATCGAGCACGCTCAGATCGAGCCGGACAAACACCAGCTCCCGCCCCGTCACCAGAGTGAGCGGCAGCCCCAACCCGCGCAGGAGCGCCAGCATGGGGCGATTCTGGGCCAATACTTCCGCCGTCCACTCCCGAATGCCCTCGGCGCGCGCCAGCAGTGCCAACGCCAGCAGAATGCGCCGGCCCGCCCCTCTGTGCTGGAAGTGATCTGCGACCAGACAGGAGAACTCGGCCCGGTCCGGGTGCAGCCGCCGACGTATGGACTGGGCCTGGGCCAGCGGCCGCCCCTGACCATCGGTCAGCAGCAGCGCAATCTGGGGGCCTCGGGGATAGTCGAGAAAGAAGGCCAGTTGATCCTCGGTAACCGGCTGTTTTGCCCGCATGAAGCGCAGGTAAATGCTCTGCTCGCTCAACGCCTCGTAGGCGGCTCTGATCGATTCCGGATCGGCGCCAGCCAGCTCCTGCAAGCTACAGGGGACCCCGCCAACTTCCATCATCAAGGGCAAGGAGGCCCGATACGTCGGATGCAGCCAGCCAGCCAGGCTACGTCGCAAACGCGCCTCATCGGGGGGCCAGCAGAGGTAACGGGGCACGGGTTACCAGCGCCCTGTCATGCCGCGATCGCGCCACAGGGTACTGTCTAGCAGATTGAAGGGATCATCCAGATAGAGGGCAATGCCAAGCTCCCTGGCCCTATGGGTGAAGCGGCCCAGCAGGGAGTCCGCCGTCATGGCCTCGAGCCCCGGGAGCAGGCTCTGCCCCAGCAGCAGGTGCTGCAATGGCACCCTCTCCAGCAAATCAAACGGCATATGCTGGTCATTGTCGAGCAGCAGCGCAAGCTTGACGCCAGCCAGACTGGCTTGCAGCACCAGTGCGAACCGCTCGGCCTGGCTGAGCAGGTGATCACGGCGGTGAATGACCAAGGTCAGTTCAGTGGCATCTCGCCCCTGTCTACCCAGCCAATCCCGCACCAGCTCCCACCGTGGCGGCAAACCTGTCACCGCCAGCCAGATGGGCAGCGGGGATGGCGGGTCGGACAAGAGTCCGAGCAGCCCCTTCTCCTCCCTCTGCCAGCTGCGGACGGTACGGCGCAGGCCACTGAGCCGCTGTTGCCGCTGTGGCCCCAGATAGAGCGCCTTGAGCAGCCGCAGCAGATCATCGCTCAACAGCGGTTTGGCCAGGGCGGCCACTACATTGAAACCCGCATCGTGCAACAGCCGGCGGGACCCGTCGATCAGGGTCTGATCGTGGGCCGACAGCAGTATGATGGGCAGGCCGCTTTGCTGATATTGAGGCTGGCTCATCAGCAGACCGATGGCATCCTGCTCCACCAGGCTGAGATCGCTGATGAGTAGCTTGACGCCCCCCTGTTCCAGGGCCTGGATACAGGCATCGCCATCCTGCACCCATTGGCAGGACAGACCCAATCCCTGGATCTCCTGCTGGATATGGGCGCCTTGAAACGGGTGATCCTCCAGCAACAAGATCTGCATCTGTGCCAGCCACTGCAGCCACTGCTGATACCTGTCATGGACCCCTTCCAGCCAGTCATCCGAGAGCCGATAGATGCCATCGCTCTGGTTCATCAACTGCGGCAGATAGTCGGCACCGGCGTGAGAAGCTGGATCAAACAGGGCGATGGCACCGGCGGCGAACAACCCCTCCCACGGCCAGCGGGCATCGGGTTGCGTGCGACGCAAGGTGGCAAATTCGGGCAAGGTGACGGCTTTTGCCGCCTGATAGGCCACTCCGTCCAGTGCATAGAGGGTCACCGGGTAAAAAAAACGCTCCTGGGTCTCTTCCGAGTTCAGCAACGCCAATAACTCTTCATCTGTGATGATCATGTCAGACTCTCTCACCTAATCGCCGGCAGACTTCATCCAGAGCGTGCCGCAGCGGGGACATCAGGGGTTGTTGTGGATCCCGTTTCCACTGTTCGATCACCTGGATCAGCGGGGTGGCGCCCACCATTTTGGCCGCCCCCTTCATCTTGTGTAAAGCCGCATCAAGCGCTTCAGCATCTCCTTGTGTGATGCACTGCTCAATGTCAGCCAGATCTTGACGAGTTGCCTCCAGATAGAGGTTTATCAACTCGCGGCTCAGAGGAGGCAGTGCCGGCTCATGCCACCCAGCCCCCATTTCCTTGCCTGCGGTGCCGGGAGAGGGTGCGGACAAGAGGACACTCGTGTCCGCAAGCCTTGGCACGCTGCGCAGTAAATTGGCCAGATCTTTAAGCAGCAGGGGCTTGTCCAGATGTCCTCGACAACCGCAGCTGGCCAGTCGCTGCGCCGCCTGTTCGCTGAGATCGGCGGTGATAACGTAGGCAGGCAGATGGTGCCAGCGCGCAGAATCCCGCAACTGCTGGCACAGCTGGGCACCATCCATCACTGGCATCTGCAGATCGGTCAGCACCAGATCCACGGTTTCGTGCTGCAGGATATCGAGCGCAAGCCGACCATTGGCCGCACTCAGTACCTCAGCCCCCAGCTGGGTCAACTGCATGCTGATCAACACCCGATTCACTTCGTGATCTTCAACCAGCAACACCCGCATCCCCTGCCCCGGCAGACTCATCTCCTCCAGGGCAGAGGACACCAGCCTGGGCTGCAACAGGCTGACCACTGAGCCTGGCACCCAGGGCTCACCCTGCCAGTCCCAATAACGCAGACCCTGATCATCTTCGGCGGCGCGCAGCAATGGGCCGGCGGGCTCCTCGGTCAGGCCGAGCTCGCCAAGCCAGGGCACGAGATAGGCACGCTCCGCATCGTTCAGCTGGATATTGACGCTGGCCACTCTCGGTTGCCAGCGCGGCATCTCGTGCAGCAGCACCAAGGGCAAGCTGCAGGTGAAACGGCTGCCCCCGAGAGGACGCGGTTCGACCCGGATCTCGCCACCCATCTGCTCCATCAGCTGGCGGCTGATGGCCAGCCCCAATCCGGTGCCCTGAGCCCTGGGCTGGCCCTCCTCTCCTCCCTGCTCGAATGGCAGGAACAAGCGAGGCAGCAGATCGTCGCTGATACCCGGCCCGTCATCATCCACGCCGCACAGCAGACGGTTGCCCTGACGGCGTGCCCACAGCACGACTTCACCTGCAGAGCTGAACTTGATGGCATTGGCGAGCAGATTGTGCAGCACCTGCTGCACTCTATGGGGATCCAGCTCCACCTGGGCGGGCAGGTGATGGTCAATATCCAGTCGCAGCTGCAACCGCTTGGAGCGGGCCTTGGACCAGTGCACCGCCGCCACATGCTCGCACAAATCAACCAGATCGGTTGGCTGGGGAGAGAGCGCCAGCTGCCGGTTCTCGTTGCGGCTGAAATCGAGCACATCGTTGAGCAGACCGAGCAGCTCGTCCCCCGCCTGTCTGACATGGGAGAGCGCTGAGTGCTGCTCCGCTGACAAGGGGGTGTGATTGAGCCACTCCAGCAGCCCCAGAATGGCATTCATGGGAGTACGAATTTCATGGCTCACCGCCGCGAGGAAGCGCCCCTTGGCCAGGACGGCCTGTTCGGCCCGCTCATGGGATGCCTGCAAGGCACGCTCCTGCTCGACCCTGGCGGTCACATCCTGCACCACACCGTAAACCCGCCACCCCCCTTCCTGCTGGCTGCGGCCACGACCATAACATTGCAGCCAGCGCGTGCCCTTGACCGGATGTTCATAGCGCAGCGCGTAGGAAAAAGGTTGGCCGGTATGCAACATGGCCAGCATGGGCGCCCGCATCTCACGCCTGTCCTGATGTACAAGACGGCTGAGTGCGCTGTCGGGATGGCGGCGGATCTGCTGGCTGGCCAGGCCCAGCAGCTCGTAACTGCCACGGCTGATAAATTCGACCCGGGTTATTTTCCCCTGCTGCAAGAGGAACTGGATGACGACGCCAGGCACCGTATTGGTAAGGGCGCGCAGACGTCGCTCGGCCTGATGCAGCAAACGCGTGCGCTCGCGCAGGGCGCTGATGTCGGAGAGCGCGATCAGATCCCCCGCCGGTGCCTGCTTGCCCAGTCGCAGCGGGATCTGGGCATAGGAGAACACCTGATCGCCGAGGGTCATTTCCCCTTCGGTTCCCTGCAACTGGGACGGCGGCAGGCTGAGCTCGGCCAGATAGCGGGCTTCCAGCCGTTTGGCCTGCTTGTTGCGCTTGATGATCTCCCCCTGATCATTTCGCAGGAAGACGGGCACAGGCAGTGCCTGGAACAGGGACTCCCTGAACTGACTCTCCAGTGCCAGCGTCTGCTCCATCTCCTGACGCCGGCTCACTTCTCGCGCCAGCTGCTGGCGGGAGCGCCAGATCAACCAGATGACACCAGCACTAATCAGCAATGCAAGCAACACGGATCCCAGCCAGATGCCATAGCTGACGCCACTTTGCTGGGTCAGCACCAGCTGACGCCAGCGCTGGTTGAGATCAGCGTTCTGCTGGCTTGTGATCGTCATCAGACTCTGCTCCATCACACCGGCCAGCCTGGGGCTGTGGTGACTGATGGCAAACCCTAGCCCGAAACGATCCGGCAGCTCCTTGATATCCAGTCCAGCCAGCAGATTGTTGCGAAGCGGATATTGCAACTGATACAGCTCGGCCAGCATGGCGTCCGCCCTGCCCGCCTGTACCTCTGCAATGCCCGACTCAAGGGTCTCGCTCTTGCGCCACTGATGCTTGCCCAAACGGGCCAGCATGTCGGGATCATAGAGGCTGGCGGGCACGACTACCTCACCCTTGATCTCCTCGAGTCGATCGAAAGACCGCAACTTGCGGCTGACCAGGGCATAACGACTGGCTACCACGATGCGAGTGAAATCAAACTCGCCAGTCAAGGCCGGTGTCTCCAGCAGACCCGCCATCATGTCTACCTCGCCACTGCGCAGCTTGGCCAGGGCGTCTTCGGGGTCCTTGACTGGCACCACATGAAAAATCATCCCGGTCTGCTGACTCACCCGGCGCAGCACATCGGCGCTCCAGCCACTGAGCTGCCCCTGCTTGTCGATGCCGCTATAAGGCATCAATGCAGGGTTCACCACCAACTTGACGGCACGGGAGGTACCGACCAGCCAGGCCTGCTCCTTGTCGGTAAAGTGCAAGGGGTTGATATCCTGCTCTCCCTGCTCCAGATAGCGCTCGAGATCCTTGTAGACGCCCCCGGGTGGCATATAGCGAATCGCCATGTCGACCAGCGCCCTGAGCTCTGGCTTGTCGCGCATCATCAGCCGATAGCTGAGCACCAGCTCATCGCTGCGCAAACGGCGCAGACGCAGTCCCACATCCGGGTATTCGCGCATCAGGTAACGCAGTTGCAGGTAGTCGCCGAGGTAGGCCGTTCCCTTGCCCGCTACCAGTGACGAGTACCAGTTGACGGCATCGGTCAGGACCAGCTGGGTCGAATGGGGATAGAGCGTTTTGAGCACCTTGCTCGCCTGCCAAAGGGGTGACACCAGGAAGGTGGCACGCTCCAGCTCACCCTTGTAAAGAATGGCGGACTCGGCTTCCAGCAGGGCGCGACTGAGCGCCATGCCAGGCAACGCCTGCCGTGAAGGGCCTATGTCAGGGATGAGATCGCAGCGCCCCGCCAGCAGGGCCTGCTGAACCGCGGGCCAGTTTGGCAGCTTCTCGTGCAGCAAGGGCACCGGCAGCTGTTCAGCCAGCCGGTCCAGCTGATCGATAAGCAGCCCCCCCGACTCCTCGAGATAGGGCGGCCGGATCAGGGCGGGGTAACAAATGGTCAGCGAGGTGAGAGTGTCGGCATACGCCTGGGTGGCGGGAGACAGAGGCAGCGTCATGGCCTGCACCGGCATGGCCAGCAACAGACCGAACAATAAGTTGGATTTCATCATGAAAAAGTAAAAGCCAGGCGTTTGCCTGGCTTTTTGTCACTCGTTGGGTTCAACATTTTCTACCCTGGCCTTGAGTTTCTGGCCAGGCCGGAAGGTCACCACACGACGGGCGCTGATAGGAATATCCTCGCCTGTCTTGGGGTTGCGTCCGGGACGCTGATTCTTCTCACGAAGGTCAAAGTTACCGAAGCCTGAAATCTTGACTTGTTCACCACGCTCAAGCGCCTGTCTGATTTCCTCAAAGAAGGCTTCCACCATATCTTTGGCTTCACGCTTGCTCATCCCGAGTTGGGTGAACAGGTGCTCTGCAATGTCGGCTTTGGTAAGCGCCATAGATCAATCCCTCAAGGATGCATTCAACTCTTCACCAAGGGCCCGCACGACATTGTCTACGGTCTCGGCAATCTCTTTCTCCTCCAGAGTGCGCTGGGTGTCTTGCAATACAAGACTGATGGCCAGACTCTTCTTGTCCTCGGCCATACCAGCACCCTGGTATACGTCAAACAAGTTTATTCCAACTACCTGATTTCCGCCAACTTTTTTAATTACTGCGAGGACATCACCGGCCAGAACCTGACGGTCTACCACCACGGCGATATCACGACGGTTGGCTGGGAAGCGAGAAACCTCGGCAGCAACCGGCACCTTGGCAGGGAGCAGCTTGTTCAATTCCAGCTCGAACATGATGGCCCGGGTCTTGAGACCCAGCTTCTTCTCGAGGCTCGGGTGGATCACGCCGATATGGCCGAACACCTCGCCATTGCGCAAAATGGCTGCGCTCTGGCCCGGGTGCAGGGCACTGTGCTCGGTACGCTCGAAGCTGAAAGTAGCTCCTTCGGCAGTCAAGTCCAGCACGGCTTCCAGATCCCCTTTCAAATCAAAGAAGTCAGCTGCGCGGCTCTTGATGTCCCAGTGCTCGTCGCTCTGGTTGCCGGTGATGATACCGGCCAGCATCGGCTCCTGACGGATGCCGTTCTCGGCGCTCGCGTCCTTGATGAAACGCAGACCCTGCTCGAACAGACGTACCCGCGGCTGCTGACGATTCTGGTTGTAGACCACCGCCTGCACCAGACCCGGGAAGAGCGACACACGCATGGCGGACATCTCGACCGAAATCGGGTTCGGCAACACGATGGCATCGCTTTGCGGATAGAGCAGTTGCTGCGCTTTGGGATCGACGAAGCTGTAGGTGATCGCTTCCTGGAAGCCGCGGTCAACCAGCAGGTCACGCACCCGCTTGAGGGTCACCTGCCCTTCAGCCTGCTCCACCATCGCCAGAGAGGCAGCGGGTTTGAGGTTCGGGATATTGTTGTAGCCGTAGATGCGGGCCACTTCCTCGATGAGATCTTCCTCGATGGCGATATCGAAACGCCAGGAGGGTGCCAGTGCAGTCCAACCGTCGGCATCCACAGTCACCTGCATGCCGAGGCGAGTCAGGATCTCGACCACCTGAGCATCAGCCACGCTGATACCGATCACTTTGTCGAGCTTGGTGCGACGCAGCTTGATGGGGGCCGCTTTGGGCAGATGGGCATCGGATTTGACCTCGATGACCGGACCGGCTTCGCCGCCGCACTCTCCGCCACAAATGTCCAGCAGCAGACGGGTGGCTCTGTCCATCACCTTGGCTTGCAGTTGTGGATCGACCCCGCGCTCGAAGCGATGGGAAGAGTCGGTATGCAGACCGTAGGCACGGGCACGACCCGTGATGGAGAGCGGCGCGAAGAAGGCGCACTCCAGCAGAATGTCGGTGGTGGTCTCGGACACACCGGTGCGATCACCGCCGAAGATACCGGCCATACAGGCAGGGCCTTTGGCATCGGCAATCACCAGGGTGGTCTCTTTGAGCTTCACCTCGTTTCCGTCGAGCAGGGTCATCGGCTCGTCAGCACGGGCGCGACGCACCACCAGTTCCCCAGCCAGCTTGGCCAGATCGAAGGCGTGCATCGGCTGACCGTATTCCAGCAACAGGTAGTTGGTGATGTCTACGATGGCGTCGATGGAGCGGATACCGCCACGGCGCAGCTTCTCTTGCATCCAGAGCGGGCTCTTGGCTTGCAGGTTCAGCCCTTTGATGACGCGGCCAAGATAACGGGGGCAATCGGCTGGCGCCTCCACCCGGATCGGGAAGGTGACATCACAGGTGGCAACAGCAGGTGCCCAGATCGGCTCAACCACGTCAACGCTGTTGAGCACGCCGATTTCACGGGCGAGCCCCGCGATACCAAGGCAATCAGCACGGTTCGGGGTCAAGTCCACGTCAATGGAGACGTCGTTCAGATTGAGATAGTCGCGAATATCGGTGCCGATGGGGGCATCGGCCGGCAGCTCGATGATGCCGTCAGCCTCGACGTCGATACCCAGCTCAGTGAAGGAGCAGAGCATGCCGTGGGACGGCTGGCCACGCAGTTTGGCTTTCTTGATGGTGAAATCACCCGGCAGGGTCGCCCCTACTTTGGCAACGCACACTTTCAAGCCAGCGCGGCAGTTCGGCGCGCCGCAGACGATGTCCAGCAGCTCGGCCTCGCCCACGTTGACCTTGGTCACCCGCAGCTTGTCGGCGTCCGGATGCTGGGCGCACTCGACCACTTCACCCACGACCACATTGTTGAACTGGCCAGCCACCGCTTCCACGGCGTCCACTTCCAGACCAGCCATGGTGATCTGCTCGGCCAGTGCATTGTCACTCAACTCGGTGCGGACCCACTCCATCACCCAGGATTTACTGAATTTCATGTTCTCTCGCCCTTACTTGAACTGCTTGAGGAAGCGCAGGTCGTTTTCGAAGAAGGCACGCAGGTCGTTGACCCCGTAACGCAGCATGGTCAGGCGCTCAACGCCCATGCCGAAGGCAAAGCCGGAGTATTTTTCCGGATCGATACCGACCGAACGCAGTACGTTCGGGTGCACCATGCCGCAACCCAGCACTTCCAGCCACTTGCCGTTCTTGCCCATGACGTCCACTTCGGCACTCGGCTCGGTGAACGGGAAATAGGAAGGACGGAAGCGAATGGTGAGATCTTCCTCGAAGTAGTTGCGCAGGAAATCGTGCAGTATGCCTTTGAGCTCGGTAAAGCTGGCATGCTCGTCAACCAGCAGGCCTTCAACTTGGTGGAACATCGGTGTGTGGGTCATGTCGTAGTCGTTACGATAGACGCGGCCCGGCGCTATGATGCGGATCGGCGGTTGCTGATGTTCCATGGTGCGGATCTGCACACCCGAGGTGTGGGTACGCAGCATCAGATCGGGATTGAAGTAGAAGGTGTCGTGATCGGTACGTGCCGGGTGATGAGCCGGAATGTTCAACGCATCGAAGTTGTGGAAGCCATCTTCAATTTCGGGACCGCGTTCCACCTTGAACCCCATCTCGCCAAACAGGCGTTCGATGCGCTCAATGGTACGGGTCACAGGGTGCAGACCACCATTCTCGATGCGACGGCCCGGCAGGCTCACATCGATGGTCTCGGCAGCCAACTTCTGGTTCAGCTCCTGCTCCACCAGTGCATCACGGCGTGCGTTCAGGGCATCCTGAACCTGCTGCTTGGCCTGGTTGATCACGGCGCCCGCTGCGGGACGCTCTTCGGCGGACAAGGCGCCCAATGTCTTCATCTGCTCGGTAAAAAAGCCTTTTTTACCCAGATATTTGACCCGGATTTCGTCGAGGGTCGCAACGTCGTTGACGCCCTCAATATCGGCCTTGGCCTGGCCGACTACTTCTTCAAGCTGTTGCATGTCTTCCTCGTCACCACTCCCGAAACAGGAGCCTGTTAGGCTAAATAAGGTCAAGAGGGGAATAATACAAAAAAAGCCCCTTCGCTGACCATAGTTAAGGTGGCCTTTTCTCCCTAGAAATCATTTTGTTATCGGGGAAGAGGCTGACCCGCTCCCCTCTCCCCGTTAAATATGGGGAAACAATACTAGTTTGTTGGCATATTATGAAATCATGTTGCAGATATACAGAGGTAACAGTCGGGTCTGACAACAGAACTGGATAAATTGCAGACAACAAAAAAGGAGGCCTGAGCCTCCTTTTATCTTTCATAACAGAACCGGATTAAACCAGTGCTGCTTTAGCCTTTTCAACCAGGGCGGTGAAAGCCAACTTGTCGTGAACGGCGATATCGGACAGGATCTTGCGATCGATCTCGATAGAAGCCTTCTTCAGACCGTTGATCAGACGGCTGTAGGACAGACCGTTCTGACGTGCTGCAGCGTTGATACGCGCAATCCACAGCTGACGGAACTGACGCTTTTTCTGGCGACGGTCACGGTAGGCATACTGACCAGCTTTGGTTACCGCTTGTACCGCTACGCGGTAAACACGGGAACGGGCGCCGTAGTAACCTTTGGCGGCTTTCATTACTTTCTTGTGACGAGCTCGAGCAGTCACACCACGTTTAACTCTTGGCATTTTTTACATCCCCCCTTATGCGTACGGCAGACAAGCGACAACACGTTTGTGGTCGGCAGCGGAAACCATGAACTTCGGTCCCAGCTTGCGCTTACGCTTGCTGCTCTTCTTGGTCAGGATGTGACGCAGGTGGTTATGCTTGCACTTGAAGCGACCCGAGCCAGTCTTTTTGAAGCGCTTTGCAGCACCCCGGTTGGTTTTCATCTTCGGCATTTCATACTCCGCATTGTGAGTGACAACAAAATCGCAAGGCGAACCAACTCATGGGCGCAAACCCATGAGTCAATTTCTTGTGGGCCTTAAGATTTCTTCTTGGGTGCGAGGACCATCACAGCTTGACGGCCTTCGACTTTCGGGAACGACTCCACTACGGCCAACTCTTCCAGATCGTTCTTGACGCGCTCCAGAACCTTGATACCAAGATCCTGGTGAGCCATTTCACGACCACGGAAGCGCAGGGTGACCTTAGCCTTGTCCCCGTCTTCTAGAAAGCGAACCAGGTTGCGTAGTTTTACCTGATAGTCGCCTTCGTCAGTACCAGGACGGAATTTGATTTCCTTGACCTGGACGACTTTCTGCTTTTTCTTCTGTTCTTTGGTTGTTTTGCTCTTTTCGTAGAGGAATTTGCCGTAATCCATGATGCGGCAAACGGGCGGTTCAGCGTTAGGACTGATCTCGACCAGATCTACTCCAGCCTCAAGGGCCAAGTTCAGTGCATCATGGATCTCGACGACACCCAAAGGCTCTCCGTCAATACCAGTGAGACGAACTTCTTTCAGACGAATCTCGGTATTGATCCGGTGAGCGCGGGCTTGCGGTTGCTTGCCCAGTTTTTTTCCGCCTTTTATAGCTTATTCCTCCACTTTCTTTTGTCCGCGGGTCTGAACTTCCTGGGTCAACAGAGCAACTAGCTCTTCAACAGGATAAGTGCCCAAGTCAGCCCCTTTACGAGTCCGTACTGCAATCTTACCGGCTTCAACTTCTTTATCGCCGCAGACCAGCATGAAAGGTACTCGCTTCAAAGTATGCTCGCGGATTTTAAAGCCAATCTTCTCATTTCTCAAGTCCGCTTTTGCGCGAAGACCCGCATCATTCAATGCTTTGGCTACTTTTACCGCATAATCGGCCTGATTATCTGTGATATTCATGACCACAGCCTGAGTCGGAGCCAACCAAGTCGGGAACAGTCCGGCGTACTCTTCGGTCAGAATACCGATGAAACGCTCGAGTGAACCCAGAATGGCCCGGTGGATCATCACCGGTACGTGGCGTTCGTTGTCTTCACCCACATACGTGGCACCCAGACGTCCAGGCAGGGCAAAGTCGAGCTGCACGGTACCACACTGCCAAGCACGATCAAGGCAATCATGCAGGGTAAATTCGATTTTGGGACCGTAGAAGGCGCCCTCACCCGGCTGCAAATCGTACTTCAGGCCGTTCAGCACCAGGGCTTCGGCCAAGGCGGCCTCGGCGCGATCCCAGGCTTCATCGGAACCGATACGCTGCTCAGGACGGGTTGAGAGCTTGACCACGATATTTTCAAAACCAAAAGTACCGTAGACGTCATAGACCATACGGATACAGGCAGACACCTCTTCCATGATCTGCTCTTCGGTACAGAAGATGTGGGCATCATCCTGAGTAAAACCACGCACCCGCATCAGACCATGCAGGGAGCCGGACGGCTCGTTGCGGTGGCAGGAGCCGAACTCGGCCATGCGCAGCGGCAGATCGCGGTAAGACTTCAGACCCTGGTTGAAGATCTGCACGTGACCAGGGCAGTTCATCGGCTTGATGGCGTATTCGCGGTTTTCGGACTGGGTGGTGAACATGGCCTGGGCATACTTCTCCCAGTGGCCTGAACGCTCCCACAGCACCCTGTCCATCATGAAGGGACCCTTCACTTCCTGATAGTCGTACTCTTTGAGCTTGCCACGGATGAAGGTTTCCAGCTCACGGAAGATGGTCCAGCCATCGTTGTGCCAGAACACCATGCCAGGCGCTTCTTCCTGCATGTGATACAGGTCGAGCTGCTTGCCTATCTTGCGGTGGTCGCGCTTGGACGCCTCTTCCAGACGCTGCAGGTAGCCTTTGAGCTGCTTCTTGTCAGCCCAGGCCGTGCCGTAAATGCGCTGCAGCATCTTATTGTTGGAATCGCCACGCCAGTAGGCGCCAGACATTTTCTGCAACTTGAAGTGGTGGCAGTGACGCATGTTGGGCACGTGCGGGCCACGACACATATCGACGTACTCTTCGTGATGATACAGACCTGGCTGGTCATCACGGGCAATATTCTGATCCAGGATCTCGACCTTGTAAGTCTCGCCACGGGCTTCGAACACGTCGCGCGCTTCCTGCCAGGAGACTTTTTTCTTGATAACGTCGTAATCCTTGGCGGCCAGCGCCAGCATGCGCTCTTCCAGGGCAGCCAGATCGTCGTCGGTCAGGGTACGATCCAGATCGATGTCGTAGTAGAAACCGTTATCGATGACAGGGCCTATGGCCATCTTGGTCTGGGGCCAGAGTTGCTTGATGGCATGACCCAGCAGGTGAGCACAGGAGTGGCGCAGTATGTCCAGACCTTCTTCGTCTTTGGCGGTGATGATGGCCAGGGAGGCATCGGCTTCGATGAGCTCGCAGGCATCCACCAGTTCACCGTTTACCCGACCGGCAATGCACGCCTTGGCGAGACCCGGACCTATGTCCGCGGCCACGTCCATGACGGAAACGGAGTGGGCAAATTGACGTTGGCTGCCGTCAGGCAGAGTAATGATTGGCATTGTGTGTTTCCTTATACAGTGGTGCCCCCTACCAAAGGGCACATGCGGGATGGAAGAAATCATTCAAAAAGGGTGATGTTCTGGCTCTCTACAGCACTTTGCAGAGGCGCACTGCGCCGCAAACAGCTTGCTTAACGGCACAAGGCAAACCAAAAACCGGACCATGCTACCAGAAGTAGGCGGGACTGTATCGAGTTTGGTGAGATTTTCTACAACCAAATGAATCGCTTGCCAGTCACTCACCCAGCAGGGGTTGCCAGTTGAAATCGAAGGTACTGCTCCCCTCCTCGGCCAGGGCAAGCTCCTCCAACACCTTCAATGCAAGCTTGTTGCCCTTCTGCGAGGCCTGATAGAGCCACTGTTTGGCCTGGGGCAGATCGACCCGACCACGTACCCCCATCAGGTGCAGCACGCCGACTTTGAGCATGGCGGGCACGTCACCGTTGCGGGCCGCCAGCTCCATCCAGTGAAATGCCTCCCGCAGGTCCCGTTTCACCCCGGCGCCGCGCAGATAGACCTCCGCCAGCCGGTATTGGCCAAAGGCGTCTCCGGCCTGCGCCGACTGGCGATAAAGGCTGATGGCTTGCTCCATGTCCTGCGCCGTGCCCTGCCCCACCTCGTGGCTCCAGCCCATCAGCGCCTGAGCCCGGGGGATCCCCTGCTCGGCCAGCGGTTGCCAGATCTTTGTCGCCGTCTCGAACTGGCCGCTACGCCAAGCTCGATTGGCCGATGCCAGCTCCTGCTCGGTGGAGAGCGGGATCAGCCGCCAGATGACCAGGCCAAGCACACCGATAAACAGCCAGCGGGAGACAATGGGTTTCATGATGATTTCCGTGATCCAGTTCGCATTTTGTCTATGTAAACGAAATGTATCAGGGGGATCAAGCAAGAGATCTATTTGTCATGCTGCTTTAAGCAAGGAAGCGATGGCGAGAGCTTGTGTTTTGGCTCTGAGGCTTGCAAGATGACTGTATATATAAACAGTGTCGGTGTGATGTGATGGCAGGACGAGGCAGTTTCCACAATGTTGATCACCGCTTCAGCGGCCAGCGGGTCGACGCGGTCGATGACGGCTGGGCTCAACCCGAGTGGGAAGCGGCATTTGCCGCCAGTGATCCCCGCACCGAGGTGAAGGAGATAACCGCCCGCAGCATCATCAGTTACAACCGCTCGCCGGATGTGCCCTTTGGTCGATCCATCAACCCCTATCAGGGCTGTGAGCATGGCTGCATCTACTGCTATGCCAGACCGAGTCACGCCTATCTGGAGCTCTCCCCCGGCCTCGACTTCGAGACCAGGCTGTTTGCCAAGCTCAATGCCGCCGAGCTGTTGCGCCGGGAGTTTGCCAAGCCAACCTATCAGCCACAGACCATAGTGCTCGGCGCCAACACCGATCCTTACCAGCCCATCGAGCATCACTATCGCCTCACCCGCCAATTGCTGGAAGTGATGCAGGCCCATCGCCACCCGGTCGGCATCATCACCAAGAGCGCCATGATATTGCGCGACCTCGATCTGCTGGCCGAACTGGCTCGGGAGGGACTCTGTCAGGTGATGGTGTCGGTGACGACATTGAATGAAACCTTGCGCCGTCAGCTGGAACCCAGAGCCAGCACAGGCACGGGTCGGCTCAAGGTGATTGAAAAGCTGGCACAGGCAGGAGTACCGGTCGGCGTGCTGGCGGCGCCCATGATCCCGCGCCTCAACGAACCGGAGCTCGAGCACATCATCAAGGCGGCAGCCGAAGCCGGCGCCCAGAGCGCCGACTACATACTGCTGCGATTGCCCCACGAGCTGACCACACTGTTCAGAGACTGGCTGGAGGAGCACTACCCCGGCCAGAAGGAGGCCATCCTGAACCAGTTGCGAGCCAGTCGGGATGGCGGGCTCAACAGCCCCGCCTTTGGCACCCGCATGCGCGGTGAGGGCCAGTTTGCGGACTTGCTCGCCCAGCGCTTTCGGCTCATCAACAAGCGTTTGGGCCTGGGCAAGCGCCATCTTCAGCTGCGGCGGGACGGCTTTATCCGCCCGGGTGAACAACTGCGGCTCTTCTGATCGCCCCGACAGCATCAACAAGGATCACAACGCCTCCCCTTAATCGGCGCACCACAAGGTTAACCATGCCGACAAGCAGGGCCTCAACCCCTTGGCCGAGGCGCGTGCGTGGCCTTGCCCTGTGCAGTCAATTCGGCGGGCAGTCGTGCAGGCTCATGGGCCACTTCGTCCTCATGCTCCTCTGTCAGCGATCCTTGCTGATGTTCGCCCCATACCCGGCTCCACCAGATCTCCCACATTACCCAGCTAGTCATAAGATGCTCCTGTTGATGGATGCAGGCGCCAGGCCCGCTTGGCATGCTTGTTGAGTACAAGGGGCAGCTTGGCCCCGCCCAATGACAGCGAGATGACACCAGCATGAAGGATTTGGGGTAAATTGCGGGAGTGCGGCAATGCAGAGGAATCAAAGCGGGCCCGATCAGCTGGCTCCCAGAGGCGGATGTAAAAGCAGCAGCAAGGCACAAACAGCAATAAAAAGAGCGACCCAAGGGTCGTAATGCCAGTCAGTTAAGCCTGACTGGCATTGTTTTTATTGGCTTTTTTTACACTGTATTTCTGTGGCCTTGGCTTCACGCAGCGGGGGTAGCTTCGTTCCCTTCGTGCCGGCAGCACAAACTGCCC